>JANOHV010000183.1:0-2344 GCA_031406795.1 Candidatus Rokuibacteriota bacterium | reverse complement strand
CTGTTGCTCACTCTGACTCCTCTTCTGCCGTAATCGCTGCCAACCCACCGTCATTCAACGCCGGAGGCGCCGTCACCTCAAACTCTTCTTGGCGACGTCCGCGTCCTGCGGACATTATTTGTAGTACCTGGCTTTCAAGTTCCGGTTTCCTCATGGTGATTGCGGTCGCCTCGCCGAGAAGCCGCATCGACCGGAGCGAGCCTGAATCCGGCGGCGTCAAACCGGGCACGTCGGCAGGCCTTGAAGCCGGCGCCAGGGCGAATGCCTGTGGAAAGATGCGCCACAATCTGCTATTTTGGCAGGAATGAACAAGCGAACCATGACCCGCGCGAACCGCGAGGAGGAGCCGACTTGAATTCAACCGTGAGCTATCCCGTCGATCGCACCGCCGCGATCCCCGTGGAGTTCGTCCGCCGCGTCTACGCCTGGATGTTCGCCGGCCTCGCGCTCACCAGCGTGGCGGCGCTCTTCACGGCGGGCAGTCCCGCGCTGCTCAAGGCCATCTTCGGGAACCGCATGGTGTTCTACGCGCTCGTCTTCGGCGAACTCGGGCTGGTGATCGCCATCAGCGGCGCCATCAACCGCCTCAGCGCCGGCGCCGCAACCGGGCTCTTCCTGCTCTACTCCGCGCTCAACGGGGTGACGCTGGCCTCGATATTCCTCATTTACACCGGCGGGTCCATCGCCGCGACGTTCTTTGTCTCCGCCTCGACTTTCGGCGCGATGAGCGCGTACGGGTATCTGACGAAGAAGGACCTGACTTCCTGGGGAAGCTTCCTGTTCATGGGCCTGATCGGCGTGATCATCGCGTCGCTGGTGAACATGTTCCTGCACAGCCCGATGGTCGCCTGGGTCGCGAGCGTGTGCGGAGTGATCGTCTTCGTCGGGCTCACGGCGTACGACACCCAGAAGATCAAGGCGATCGGCGCGGCCGGCTTCGGCGACGAGTCGACGCGGCGCAAGGCCTCGATTCTGGGCGCGCTGACGCTGTACCTGGACTTCATCAACATCTTCCTGATGCTGCTGAACCTCTTCGGCCGCCGCAGGTAGCGGGCAACAGGAATCGGACGCGTCTCCGTTCGCGAGGCGTCAGGGTGTCCCTTCGGTCGTGCGTCTGCGCCGCCGGCCCGGAGCCATGCCCGGGGCTCGCGGACTCGTAACTCGCCTGCGGCTCAAACAACGAGCCCGCGTCCCGTTGGGACCGCCCCGGGCAAGGTTCCGGGCTGATCGGCGGCTCCGCGCATCTTCCCTCAGTGACCCCCTGCCACCTCGCGAACCGTACCGGCCGTTTTGAGAGAACCAACTAGACCGTATAGATTGCGGCGGCGACGGTGAGGCCTGAGCCGAACGCGAGGAACAACACCCGGGTACCGGCGGCTGGCGGGCGTTCGGCGCAGAGCCGGTGCCAGGCGAGAAAGACCGACGTCGACCCGGTGTCTGGCAGGGTCGCGGTGTAATCCACCACCTTGGCCGCCGGAACGCCGATCGCCGCCGGCAGGCGCGACAGAAATCCAGCCGAAATCTGCGCCGGGATGACCAGGTCGATCTGATCGTGCGTCAGCCTCTCCCGATCGAGCGCTTCGTCGACCGCCCCGGACGCGTGACCGAGCCAGGCCTCCTCGAGACGGGACTGCCGCCGGATGAGCAGCCGGCCGCGCGGCTCGGCCAGGCTCACCACCGCCGTGAACAATTCGGCGTCCTCCTCGTGCGTTTGAAACGCGAAGGCCCCGAATCCCGCGCCACTCGGGCTGAGCTCGAGCAGCAGCGCCGCCCCGCTGCGCGCAACCGACGACGCGGCGTCGGGGCGGCGGTCGCTGTTCGCCTCTCCGGCGACGACCATCCCGGCCCCGATCGGCCCCGTCTGCAGCATCGCGCCGACGACCTGCACGGCGTTGAGCATCCCGCAGCCGCCGTTGAGCAGGTCAAAAGAGAGCGTCGCCGGCCCCTGGAACTCGATGTTGATGCCGAGACGGTGCTGGATGTAGGCTGCAATCGCCGGCTCGGCGACGTGCCCGTCGCGATAGACGCCGGCGCTGACGAGCACGCCGACCGCGGCCGGGCGGTGGCGCGACGCGGCGAGGCACCGGCGTCCCGCCGTCACCGCGTGCGCGATCGAGCCCTTGCGCCACTGCCACCACGCCGGCAGGCTCGCGCCTATGCTTTCGATCCGCACCCGAGTCACCGGAAGCCACCCATCATGCGTAGCGGCAGGCTGCTCAAAAGGGTCCAGGTGCAAGGCGGGCGAGCCCAGAGGAATGAGGCGTACGAACAGTACGCCGCAGTGACGAAGGGCGAAGCCCAACGCCGCAGATCGGCCCGGGTGCAGCGCCTGCGGGGCAGGCCG
>JANOHV010000155.1:0-10487 GCA_031406795.1 Candidatus Rokuibacteriota bacterium | reverse complement strand
AGCCCTCAGGCACCCGCTGCCGCGTTCTTGCACCCCTCTCGCAACCCGGATCAGCCCCGTAGCCGTACGGTTGGGCCCGTGGGTGCCACCATTGCTCGCCGAGCCGCCTCGGGAGACCGACGGACTTTGACGTAGCCGTGCTGAGGAGTGCCCGGAGGGTTTTCTTCCGCGCAGAAAGCGTCTACACTGTGCGAGGGGGACTGACCCGATCATGCGCTGGGAGAGCGGCCGCCGCAGCGACAACGTGGAAGACCGCAGGGGTCTGCGCATCACCCCGGGGCTTGCGGGCGGCGGCCTCGGGACGCTGGTGCTGGTGCTCATCGGCCTGTACTTCGGGATCGATCCCGCGACGATTCTGAACACGATCCCCCCGGGAGGCAGCCCGAGCGTCGAGCAGACGAACGAGCCGCGGCCCGCGGCCGAGAACAGGCTCGCCGAATTCGCCTCGGTGGTCCTCGCCGACACCGAGGACACCTGGGGAGCAATCTTCCGGGAGAAGGGCCGGGCCTACGAGGCGCCGAAGCTCGTGCTGTTCACCGAAGCGGTCGAGTCCGCCTGCGGCATGGCCGGTGCGGCGACCGGCCCGTTCTACTGCCCCGGCGACCACAAGCTCTATGTCGACCTTTCCTTCTTCGGCGAGCTCGATCGGCGCTTCGGCGCATCCGGTGACTTCGCGCAGGCCTACGTGCTCGCCCACGAGGTCGGGCACCACGTGCAGAACCTTCTCGGCCTCGAGGCGAAAGTGCGCGAGGCGCGGGGCAGGGCGGGCGAGCGCGAGGCGAACAACCTCTCGGTGCGCCTCGAATTGCAGGCGGATTGTTTCGCCGGGGTCTGGGGCAGCCGCGCGGACAAGGCGCGGGGGCTGCTCGATCCCGGCGACCTCGAGGAGGCGCTGCGAGCGGCCGCCGCGATCGGGGACGACCGCCTTCAGCGCCAGACGCGCGGGCGCGTCGTACCGGACAGCTTCACCCACGGCTCCTCGGCGCAGCGCGCCGGCTGGTTCCGCCGCGGCTTCGAGAGCGGCGACATCGCCCGCTGCGACACCTTTTCAGCGCGCGAGCTCTGATCCGATCCAGTTCCTGAACGTGCTGCCCGGGTCGATCGGGAGCGTCCCGGTGCGGCACGGCAAGGCAGCGCCGAGCGTGCGCGGAGGCGGGCTCGTGCCCGCCGCACAAGCGACGCGAGAAGCAACGCCGCCGTGGCGTGCCGGGGCCTCCCCAGCGACCCGGGCTAACCGACCCGGGCGATGAGTTTTTCGGCGGTGGTCTTTCCGAGTGCGGCGCACTCGCCGAGGCAGTTCGCATCCGGGACGAACTTCTGGCGCAGCCCCTCGTGGACCAGTTCCACTTTCATCGCCTCGAGGTACTCCTTCACCTGCCCCACCGCTTCGCCGCTCCAGCCGTGGGAACCGAAGGCGGCGCCGATCAGATTCTGGGGCTTGAGCCCTTTCAGGTAGGTCAGGAAGTCCGCGAGCGACGGGTAAATGTTGTTGTTGAGCGTCGGCGAGCCGACCAGCAGGGCGCCGGCATCGAGCACCTCGTGCACGACGTCGCTGCGGTGGTTGGCCTTGAGCGACATCAGCTTGACGCTCACGCCTCCGGCGTCGAGCCCGTCGGCGATCGCGTGCGCCATCTGCGAGGTGCTGTTCCACATCGTGTCGTAGACCACGAGCGCCTTGCGGCGTTTCTTCTGGAGCGTCCAGGTCGCGTACCAGCCGAGAATCTGCCCGAGGTCCTGCCGCCAGATCGGCCCGTGATCCGGGGCGATGACCTTCGGGGCGATCCCGAGCGTCGGGAGCCGGGCGATGACTTTGGCGACGAGCGGGGCGAACGGCAGCAGGATGTTGGCGAAGTAGCGGGCGCCTTCGAACTCGAGGACCGACGCGTCGATCTGATCGGCGAATCGTTCGCTGCTGGCCAGGTGCATGCCGAAACCGTCCTGCGAGAAGAGCACGTCGTCCCCGGGGAGCCACGACACCATGCTGTCGGGCCAATGCACCATCCGGGTTTCGGCGAAGGTGATCTTCAGATTCCCGAGGTCGAGGACCTCGCCGTCTTTCACCGGCGTGATCGGCAGCGGCAGCCGGAAGTGCTCCGCGAGCGCTCGCGCACCCAACTGCGAGGCGAAGACCTTTTCGGGTTTCACCGCGCCGATGACGGTCGCCAGGCCTCCGGAGTGGTCCATCTCCGCGTGGTTTGAGACGATGTAGCTGATCTCGGCCGGGTCGACGACGGAGGCGACGCGGCCGAGCAACTCGCCGCAGAAGGGCGCCTTTACGGTGTCGATCAAGGTGATCTTCTCGCCCATCACCAGGTAGGCGTTGTACGTGGTGCCGCGGTCGGTCGAGTAGCCGTGAAAGTCGCGCATATTCCAGTCCACGGCTCCCACCCACCAGACGTGTTCGCTGATCTGCGTTGCGCGGTACGGATGCATCGGTGATCTCCTCTTTTGCCTGCGGGCGCACGGGGCGCCCGGTTGCCGGAGCCATGGTCTTCGACGGCGTCAAGGCGCCGCTGCAAATCCTATGTAACCGCACGGGAACCGCCGTGTCAACGGCTGGCGGGGCCTTCGTGCGGCAGGCGCGGGGATCCCCCTGCTGCCGTACATTCGCGGCCGGGGTTGAAGAACCGGCCGCGGAATGCTACAAATCCCCCGCCACCACAGGTTGCCTAAGGAGGGTGCCGATGAACCGACAGTGCAAGGCGATGGACAAGAAGTACCTGCAGGGCCGGAGCATCGAGCCGATCCGCCTGCGCCGCGGGATGTCCGTCAAGGACCTCATCGAGGTCTACGCCGGGATGGGTTTCAACGCGCGGCGCCTCGCCGAGAGTTGCGACGTCTATGCGAACATGCTCAAGGCCGACGCCACGGTCTGCCTGACCCTCGCCGGCGCGATGACGCCGATCGGGATGTCCGGCGCGCTGATCACCCTGATGGAAAACGGGTGGGTCGACTGGATCATCTCCACCGGCGCGAATCTCTATCACGATCTGCACCGCGCCTTCGACTTCCCGATGTGTCAGGGGCATTTCCAGGTCGACGACAACGAGCTCAAGGACGCCGGCATCGCGCGCATCTACGATGTCTTCATCCAGGAGGACGACACGATGATCGAGACCGACCGCACGATCATCGAGGCGTTTCTCAACCGCGAGTTCCCCCAGCCGGTCTCGACCGCGGACGTGCACGCCATTCTCGGGCAGGAGGTCAACCGGCGCGCGCCCCAGGCCGGCAAGTCCTTCGTCGGCCGGGCGGCGCAGCTCGGGGTGCCGGTCTACGTCGCCTCCCCGGGGGACTCCTCGGTCGGGATGAACCTGGTCATCAACTATCTCGAGGGCAACCGCGTTCCGGTCGACCCCTCGCTCGACGTGCTCGAGACCGCCGCCCTGGTGCGCATGGCGAAGAAGAACGGCGCGCTGATGGTCGGCGGCGGCGCCCCGAAGAACTTCTTCATGCAGACCCAGCCGACGCTCTGGCAGATCCTCGAGGACAACCAGGGCGGGCACGACTTCTTCGTCCAGTACACGGCGGACGCGCCGCATTGGGGCGGGCTCTCGGGCGCGACGGCCTCCGAGGCGCGCTCCTGGGGCAAGGTCAAGGACGCGACGATCAACAACGTCACCGCCTACTGCGACGCGTCGATCGCACTGCCGCTGCTCACCGCCTGGCTGCTGGCGACGCAGAAGCCGCGCCGGCGCAGGAAGCTGCTGGAGAAGAAGGAGGCGGCGCTGCAGGAGCTGGTCGCCAAGTACCGCGGCAACAAGAAGTTGCACGCGCGCATCGAGCGGCTCAGGCAGCGGGCGGCGCAGGTGCCGCCCGCCGGCCGGCCGAAACGTCCGACGCGATAGGGGGAGGTGAGATCATGTACGTGCCGACAAAGGTTTTCTTCACCAAGGGTGTGGGGACGCACAAGGAGAAGCTCCAGTCGTTCGAAAAGGCCCTGCGCGACGCGAAGATCGAGAAGTACAATCTGGTGCGCGTCTCGAGCATCTTCCCTCCCAACTGCAAGGTCGTGACGCGCACCAAGGGCAACACGATGCTCCGTCCCGGCGCGATCGTGCACTGCGTGCTCGCCGAGCAGGCGACGAACGAGCCCAACCGCCTCTGCGCCGCGTCGATCGGCGTGGCGCGGCCCTCGGACAAGGCACAGTACGGCTATCTCTCCGAACACCACTGCTTCGGGCTGACCGAGGAGAACTCGGGCGACTACGCGGAGGACCTGGCGGCGTCGATGCTGGCCACGACGCTCGGCATCGAGTTCGACGAGAACGTGCAATGGGACGAGCGCAAGGAACTCTGGAAGATCAACAATCAGATCTACAAGACGGCGAACTTCACGCAGTCGGCGATCGGCGACAAGCGCGGCTTCTGGACCACCGTCGTCGCCGCCGCGGTCTTCGTCCCGTAACGGTCGCTCACAGGGACGCGAGGTAATCGCGGCAGGCGTCGGGGATGTGCGTCAGTTCCACGCCCATCCCGGGCTTGGTGAAGCCGGCCATGCTCGGGTGCACCTTGATGGCGTGGCGCACGATCCCCGCGACGAGCCAGGTTTCCGACGGCCCCTTGATCTCGACCAGAAGCGGGCTGTTGTTGGCGTAGACGACCTCGTTCGTCGCCAGGAAGAAGCCGCTCGGCGAAATCTGCTGCGCGACGGCCCGGTGCAGGGTCTCCTTGGGGCCGTAACGGACGAAGATCCGCTTGAATTTGCGCTTGTCGCGGCGTCGTTGCCTGCCCTCCGTGCTCATGGAGTCCGTGCCGTTGCTCCGCGAAGTCTTGTCGCGGCGTCCAGCACTGTTGCCGCGTATAACTCGCTGTTGTTGTAGCGGCGCACTACCGCCCGCCGTTTCTCTTCGGAGAGACCGTCCTTCCAGCCGAAGCTCTTGAGGTAGTTGCCCACCGAGAAGACCGCGTCGGCGACGTTGTCGAGGTCGGCGCGGCCGTCGCCGCTGCCGTCCACGGCGTAGCCCCAGTAGCTCGAGGGGATGAACTGCGACAGTCCGAAGGCCCCGGCCCACGAGCCATAGAGGGTGAACAGGTCGATTTTCTCGCGCTCACCCATCCGCATCAGGTAGGCGATTTGCTCGTACGCCCACTTTGCCTTGGATTTCGATTTCTCGCGAATCTTCTCGGCGGTCACGTCCGGCAGGCGTTTCTGGATGAGCGCCCGCACGGTCTCGAAGTTTGCGGGATCGGCTGCCCAGAGCAGGGTCACGAAGACGCCAGGGACGGTGTGCAGCTTGCGGTAGTTGCCGAAATCCGATTCGATCATCAGGATCGATGCGATGACTTCGTCCGGAACACCCGAGCGCGCCGTGGCGGCCGCGAATAACTCGCGGTTCGCGGCGAGGAACGCCCGGGCCCGCGACAGCCGCGCCTCGGTGAGGAACTGAGAATAATCGGCCTTGGTTTCGCGGTAGACGATTGCGTAGGAGAGCGTGGTGCCGTTGATCGCCAGCCGCTTGTCGCCGAGCAGCGCCTCGACGCGGCCGCGGTCGAAGCCGTCGGCGACGAGGCGCCCGGCGAGGGCCTCGCCGAACGGCGTGTGCAGCAGCCCGCCCTCGGGGAGGCCCTCAGCGGTTGCGCCGCCCGGCGGCGCGAACAGGCAGGCGCCGAGGACGGCGGCCGCGAACAGCGAGGCGCGGCGGCTCACGCGGAGAACCCGCCGCCCGGGAAGAGGGTCGCGCCATCGAGATCGGCTCCCGCGGGCACGTCGGTGCCCTCGAGGATCACCGAGCGGCGGATACGCGCCCCGTCCCCGATGCGCACTTCGGGCCCGATGACGACTTCGGGCCCGACCTCGACATCCCGGCCGACCCGGACGCCTTGCCCGGCGAGCACCGGGCCGCTGCAGCGGGCTCCCGCGAGCGACCGGGTGCCGGCGCCGGGGCGGGGGGCGAGGGCGCCCGCCCGTCCGGCGAGGACTTCGCGGTTCGCGGCCAGGTACCCCGCCGGGCTGCCGGCCTCGCGCCAGTACCCCCGGTGGACGAAGCCGCAGACGCGTTGGCCGCGGGCGATGAGTTCGGGGTAGACCTGGCGGTTGATCTCCCAGGGCTGGTTCGCCGGGATCAGGGCCAGGACCTCGGGCTCGAGGACGTGGATGCCGGTGAAGCCGCAGGAGAGACGCTCGACGGGCTCGCCGGGCGGCCGCGGCTCGATGAAGCGCCGGATGACGCCGTCGGCATCGACGCCGAGGACGCCCGCGGCTGGATCTGGCGTGAGGACCATGGTGGCTGCAGCTCCTTGCTTTTGATGAAAGTCTAGCACTTGCCGAAGATCGAGATCAACGAGGAAGTCCCCGTTGAGCAGCAGGAACGTCCCGCCGGCGAGGAAACTGCCGGCCCGCTTGAGCCCGCCCGCGGTGCCGAGGATCCGCCGCTCCCGGGAGACGTGCAGCGCCACTCCCGAGGCGTCGAGGCGGCGCAGCGCCTCTTCGAAGATGTCCGGCAGATAGTGGGAGTTCACGATTGCCTCGCGCACGCCGCTGCCGGCGAGCAGGGCGAAGGTGTACTCGAGGAGCGGCCTGTTGGCGATCGGGACGAGCGGCTTGGGCAGCGCGTCGGTCAGCGGCCGCAGCCGGGTTCCGAGTCCTGCCGCGAGCACCATCGCGCGCACCGGGGGCGCTGGCGGGTTCATCGGCCCGGTGCCTGGCCCGTGGCTTCCGGGGCGTCGCCGCCTGCATCCGCCGGCAGGTGCTGGCGCGCCGCGGCAACCGTGGCGAGAAGCCGCGGGACGGTGCCGGCGATCGGGGCCAGCGACTCCTCGAGCAGGCGCAGCGCCACGGGGATGTGCGCGAGAAACGCCGGCTTGCCGCGCTGCAGCCCGAGAAAGGCGTAAGCGCCGAGCGCCTGCATGAGCCGGTGCGCGGCGACGAGGGGGAAGTGCTCCAGGAAATGGCCGCGATCCTCGCGCGTGCGAGCGGTGAACTGGCCGAGATAGTAATCGAGCAACTCGCGGCGCAGATCCGGCGGCAGATCCGCGTAGGGGTCGAGCAGCAGGGCAGCCAGATCGTACTGCGGCGGCCCGAGGCGCGCGCCCTGAAAGTCGATGACGCAAATGCGTCCGATATGGATCTTGAGGTTCTGCGACTGATAGTCGCGGTGCAGCAGGTAGTCTGCCCCGGCTGCGGACGCCTGTCCGGCGAGCCGGTCGAGTTCGGCCTCGAGTTCGGGAGGCATGTTCAGGCCGAGGTGGCGGCCGAGCAGTTCGCGGGCGAAATAGCCGGACTCTCCCTCCCGCATCAGCGCGGCGTCGTAGCGCGCGGGGTTGTGCGTGCGGCGTGGGTCGAAGCCGGCGGCGCCGTCGATCTGCAGGCGCACGAGCACGTCGAGCGCCTCCCGATAGAGCGCGGCGACGCGCTCGCGCGCCGCGGGGTCGCAGACCAGTCCCCGCAGCGCGTGTCGGACTTCGCCGTACAGGTCCTGATCGCCGAGATCCTCGACGAGCGACCAGCCGCGCGACCGCTTGTAGGCGAGCACGCCGGGCACCGGGATCCCGCGCGCCCCGAGGTGCGCCGCGAGGTAGCCAAAGGCGTCGTTCTCGTTGACGGCGGCGGTGATCTCGACGGGGTTCTCGACGAGAACGAGGCTACCGCCCGTGTGGAAAAGCCGCGTGAGCACGCGCGAGGAACCCGCCGGGGGGAGCGGGCGGGCGCTGGCCGGGTCGAGGCCGGGAAAAGCGCGGCGTGCCCAGACGAGCGCTTCAGCGGACGGCACGGCGCTCAACCTCCTCGAGCAGGGCCAGGTGTCCGGGTGCGCGCAGAACGACGCGGGCCGCGTCGGCGTCGGCGTGCCACTCGAGACCCTGCTTGAACCGGCGGACACGCTTGAGCGCGGCGATGACGGTCGCCGCCGCGACGGTCTGCTCCTGAATCGCCAGGCGCAGATCGGCGAGCAGGCCCGGGATGCAGCGCTCGGCCAGCAGCATGCGCGAGATGATCAGCAGGTCCGATCCGGCGCGCACGGCCGCGATGGCGGAGGAATCGAGCGGCCGGTTCCAGGCAATTCCGGCCATTTCGAGGTCGTCGGAGACGACGACCCCGGGGAAATCCAGTTGCGCGCGCAGCAGACCGCCGATGATGCGCTCCGACAGCGAGGCCGGCGCGTCCGGGTCGAGCGCCGGGTAGGTGATGTGCGCGGTCATCACCGCGGGGACCCCGGCCTGGATCGCGGCACGGAAGGGAACGAGGTCGCAGGCTTCGAGTTCTGACCGACTGCGGACGACCCGGGGGGCGGCGAGGTGGCTGTCCTTTTCCGTCGACCCGTGTCCGGGGAAGTGCTTCGCGCAGGTGCGCATGCCGCAGGCGGCGGCGCCGCGCACGAAGGCCGCGACCAGGGTTGCGACCTGCGACGGATCGGTGCCGCAGCTGCGGTCGCCCACCGGGCAATCCGGCACGGAGAGAACATCCGCCACCGGGGCGAGGTTCCAGTTGACGCCGATCGCCAGCAATTCGCGGCTCGTTGCGGCCGCGACCCGCGCGACCAGATCCGGATCGCCGATGCGCGCGATCGCCCCCATTGCGGGAAAGACGGTGACCCCTTCGGTGATGCGCACGACCCGCCCCTGCTCCTGATCGATGGCGATCAACAGCGGCTGCGCGTGGTCGGCCGCGCGGGCCGCCTCCTGCAGGGTGTTGGTCAACGCGAGCACCTGCAGCGCATCGACGCAGTTCTTGCGGTAGAGGATGACGCCGCCGAGCCCGGCGCGGATCAGCGCGAGGATCTCGCGCGACGGTTCGGTGCCGTCGAACCCGGCGACCAGCAACTGGCCGGCGGCCTTGGCCAGACGACGCGTCTGGATGGTCACGGCCGTCGTCTTCCCGAAGCAGCGGGGGGTTGGACGTCCCCCACGCACGGATCGAAGCTCATCGTCCCGGCGCTCGCGTCGAGCTTCGCATCCACCCCGAACGGGAGCGCGCGGTTCGGTGAATCGTGCCCGGCGGGGAAGCCCGCGGCGACCGGCACCGCGCGGCCGCCCAGCGCTTCGAGAAAGAGCCCGGCCACGGCGCGACGATCGCCGGGTTTGATCCCCGAGAACTGTCCGAGCACCACCCCGGCCACCTCACGGAAGAGCCCGGCGAGCTGCAACTGCCGCACCATGCGGTCGATCCGGTACGGTGCCTCGCCGATCTCTTCGACGAAGAGGATGCGCCCGCGCGTCGCGACTTCGAACGGGGTGCCGACCGAGTGCGCCAGCAGGCTCAGGTTGCCGCCCGTGACGGGCGCCCGCACGCAGCCGGGGCGCAGCGTGCGCAACCCGCGATGCGCGCGCGGGCCGGGTTTGCCCGCAAGCAGTGCGAGCAGGCGCGCCAGGTCGCGCTCGCCGTCTCTGCCCTTGCCCGCCCCGGCGACCATCGGCCCGTGAAAGGCCGCGATGCCGGCGAGCTGCGTGGCCGCGAGCAGCAGCACCGTGAGGTCGGAGAAGCCCGCGATCGCCTTCGGGCGTCGGCGCAGTGCTTTGAAATCGAGCCGCTCGACGATGCGCGAGGTGCCGTAGCCGCCGCGCGCGAACAGGATCGCCCGCACGTCGGGGTCGCGCAGCCAGGAGTTGAGTTCCGCCGCGCGGCGGTCGTCGTCGCCGGCGAAGTACCCCGCGCGGGTGGTGATGTCGGCGCGCCAGGTAACGCGGTAGCCCTGCGCCGCGATGAACTCGGTGCCGCGTGTGAAGGCCGCGCGGTCGAAGGCGCTCCCCGGCGCCGCGATCGCGACGAGATCGCCGGGTTGCAGGCGGGGGGGGAGACTCAGCGCTGCGCTGCCGCCCACGTCTCGAACTCTCCGCGCAGCCGGGGAATCAGCCCGCCGAACGAGCCGTTGGAGAGTACCGCCACCACGTCGCCGGGGCGCAGGTCGGCGAGGATCGCCGCGGCGATCGCCCCGGCATCCTCTTCGTGGCGCGCGAGCCGCCCGGACGCCACAAGATCGCGCACGAGACGCTGCGGGTCGAGGCGCTCCGCGGCGTCGAGCTGGGCCGCGCGGTGCCCCGCCCCGACGATCACCTCGTCCGCCGCGGCGAACGCCGCCGTGAGCGCTTCCTGGAAGATCGCGCGGCGCAGGGTGTTCGAACGCGGCTCGAACAGGGCCCGGATGCGCGCGCCGGGGTGCTTGGCCCGCAGCGTCTCCAGATCGAGACGGATTGCCGTCGGGTGGTGCGCGAAGTCGTCGTAGAGCGTCACCCCGGCCGCGGAGAAGACCGCTTCGAGCCGCCGCTTGACGCCGCGGTAGCTCGCCATGCCTTGCGCGATCTCCTCGGACGTGAGGCCGAGCGCCGCCGCGGCAGCCGCGGCGAGGAGGGCGTCGAGCCGGAAGTGCTCGCCGGGGAGGGGGAAGTCGAAGGCGGCGGCAGCCCCGGGCGCGACGGGGATGATCCGTCCGCGGCAGCCCGTGGCGACTTCGGTGGCCACCGCGTCGGCGGCATTCACCGCGAGAAAGCCGTTGCCCGGCACGAGGTTCACCAGCCGCCGGAAAGCCAGCGTGTAGTCCTCCATCGAGGCG
>JANOHV010000122.1:0-5701 GCA_031406795.1 Candidatus Rokuibacteriota bacterium | reverse complement strand
ATGGCATCCTCCCTGTCATTTGAACTGTATGACAGACATGATGCCAGATCGCAGCCCTATGTCAACTCACACTTTCTTGTCGTGCACCCCTCGGCGGTCGTCACCTTGACATTCCGTTGCATTTTTCGTAGGGTACGCGGGCCGTTGTGATTGACGGGGTTGTGGTGGGTGTAGCTCAATGGTGGAGCACCTGACTGTGGCTCAGGGGGTTGAGGGTTCAAATCCCTTCACTCACCCCAGTAGATGTGATAGTATGGTGAATGTGGGCCGTTAGCTCAGTTGGTAGAGCAGCTGACTCTTAATCAGCGGGTCGAAGGTTCGAGCCCTTCACGGCTCACCATATTTTTTCAGTCTCCGGGCGAAAGTGGCGGAATGGCAGACGCGCTGGACTTAGGATCCAGTCCCGGAGACGGGGTGGGGGTTCAAGTCCCCCCTTTCGCACCAGAAGCCCGACTCAGGCGACACCAACCCCCCTTGCAAGGAGATCCCCGTGGAGGAGTTGAAGGTTTCCGTTGAAGAGCCGAGCGCCGTCACGCGCTCGATCACGATCGAAGTCCCCGCCGCCGAGGTCGATGGCCGCTTCGAGAGCGTCCTGCGCGACTACCGCCGCAAGGCGGTGCAGCCCGGCTTTCGCAAGGGCAAGGTCCCGGCCGACGTAATCCGCCGTCTGTACTGGGGCGACGTCACCGCGGACGTCGCGCGCGGGCTCATCGGCGACACCTTCGACGCCGCGCTCGGCAAGGTCGCGATCGAGCCGGTCGCCGAGCCGGAATTCGAGATCACGGCCCTCGAGGAGCACCAGCCGTTCACGTACGTCGCGAAGTTTGAGGTCCGGCCGCGCTTCGAACCGGCCGGTTACGTCGGGATCGAGGTCGCCGGCGAGACAATCGAGGTCAAGGACGAGGAACTCGAGCGCCTGCTCGAGGAGGTTCGCCAGAGCCACGCCACGGTGAAGAAGCTCGAGGAGGCGCGCGGGCTGCGCGACGGCGACGTGGCGGTCATCACCTTCGAGGGCACCGCCGGCGGCAAGCCGATCCCCGGGGGCTCGGGCAAGGACTTCCCGGTGACTCTCGGCGGCGGCACCTTCCCGCCGGGCTTCGAGGACAACCTGATCGGCGCGGCGGCCGGCGAGACCCGCGAGTTCACCCTCCGGCTCCCCGAGCAGTTCGGCGACCCGGAACTGGCGGGCAAGGAGGCGCTGTTCACGGTGACGGTCGTCGAAGTGCGCGAGCGCATCCTGCCGGCCCTGGACGACGAGTTCGCGAAGGACGTCGGCGAGTACCAGGGGCTCGAGGATCTCAAGACCAAGATGCGCGAGAACCTCCGGCACTCCAAGGAGATCGCCGCCCGCAACCGGCTGCGCGACGCCGTCGTGAGCCGGCTTGCCGAACTCAACCCGATCGAAGTGCCGCCAACGATGATCGAGCGCCGCAAGGAGACGATGATCGCGGACGCCGAGCGCTACCTGGCGATGCGCGGGATGCCGTGGGCCGAAGTGCAGAAGACGCGGGCGTCGATCCGCGAGGACGCCGGGCCGGCCGCGGAGAAGAAGGCCCGGATCGCCCTGCTGCTCGAGGCGATCGCCGAACGCGAGAAGATCGCCATCGCCGACGAAGAGCTGGCGGCCGAGATCGTGAAGATCGCCACCGCCAACAAGCTCGAGCCGGGCGAGGTGCGCCGGCGCCTGATCCAGAACGAGACCATGGCCGGCCTCACGGCCGCCCTGCTCGAGGACAAGACCCTCGACTGGGTGGTCCAGCGGGCCAAGACAGCGTAAGGAAGGGGAACTGGTATGAGCCTGGTGCCGATCGTCGTCGAGCGCAGCAACCGCGGGGAGCGGGCCTACGACATCTTCTCGCGACTCCTCAAGGACCGCATCATCTTCCTCGGTGACGCCATCGAGGACCACGTCGCGAACCTGGTCATCGCCCAGCTGCTTTTTCTGGTGGCGGAGGACCCGGACAAGGACATCAATCTCTACATCAACTCGCCGGGGGGCGTCGTCACCGCCGGTCTGGCGATCTACGACACCATGCAGTACCTCAAGTGCCCCGTCTCGACCATCTGCATCGGCCAGGCCTCGAGCATGGGCGCGCTGCTGCTGGCCGCCGGCACGAAGGGCAAGCGGTTCGCGCTGCCGAACGCGCGGATCATGATCCACCAGCCGCTCGGCGGCGTCCAGGGGCAGGCCACCGACATCGACATCCAGGCCCGCGAGATCCTGCGGATGCGCGAGACGATCAACGGCATTCTCGTGCACCACACCGGCCAGTCGATGGAGAGCATCCGCCGCGACACCGACCGCGACTTCTTCATGTCGCCGGAACAGGCGCGCGAGTACGGGCTGATCGACGAAGTGATCGTCAAGCGCTAGGGAGGCCTGAAACAGCGTGGCGAAGAAAACGACCGCTGGCGGGGCGAGCGCGCCGCCGCCCCCGCCGAGCAACGTCAACTGCTCTTTCTGCGGCAAGGCCCAGGAGGAGGTCAAGAAACTCGTCGTCGGGCCGGATGTCTTCATCTGCAACGAGTGCATCACGGTCTGCCACAACATCCTCGAGGCGGAGGACCTCCACCCGGGGCGCGCGGCGCTCGGGGAGGTGCTGACGCCCCAGCAGATCAAGAAAGTGCTCGACGAGTACGTCGTCGGCCAGGAGCGGGCGAAGAAAGTCCTCGCCGTGGCGGTGCACAACCACTACAAGCGCATCGGCGCCGGCGGCAAGCTCGGCGGCGTGGAGCTGGAAAAGTCCAACGTGCTGCTGCTCGGCCCCACCGGCAGCGGCAAGACGCTGCTGGCGCGGATCCTGGCCAAAGTGCTCAAGGTGCCCTTCGCCATCGCGGACGCGACCACGCTGACCGAGGCCGGGTACGTCGGCGAGGACGTGGAGAACATCGTGCTGCGGCTGCTCCAGAACGCCGACTACAACGTCGAGCAGGCCGAGCGCGGCATCATCTACATCGACGAGATCGACAAGATCAGCCGCAAGTCGGAGAACGCCTCGATCACCCGCGACGTCTCGGGCGAGGGCGTGCAGCAGGCGCTGCTGAAGATCATCGAGGGCACGGTGGCCAACGTGCCGCCGCAGGGGGGACGCAAGCACCCGCAGCAGGAGTTCATCCAGGTCAACACCACGAACATCCTGTTCATCTGCGGCGGCGCCTTCCACGGGCTGGACGCGACCATCAAGGAGCGCCTCGGCAAGCGCGTCGTCGGCTTCGGCGCCGGCGAGAGCACGCGCGTCGACGAGGATGCGAAGATCCTGCGGCGCGTCGAGCCGGAGGACCTGCTGCACTACGGGTTGATCCCGGAGTTCATCGGGCGGCTGCCGGTGCTCGCGGTTCTCGACGAACTGGAGGAGTCCGACCTGATGCGCATCCTGCGCGAGCCGCGCAACGCGCTCGTGAAGCAGTACGAGAAGTTCTTCGAGCTCGAGAACGTGACGCTGCGTTTCACGGAAGGGGCGCTGCGGGCCATCGCGCGCAAGGCGATGACGCGCAAGAGCGGGGCCCGCGGCCTGCGCTCGATCATGGAGAGCATCATGCTCGACGTGATGTACGACCTGCCGGGGCAGCAGAACGTGCGGGAGGTCGTCTTCTCGGAGGAGGTCGTGAACTCCGGGCAGCCGCCGATACTGCTGTACGAGAAGGCTTCGTAAGGAACCGGCCGGCCGCGCTCCGGCTGCGGGGTCCTGCTGCAGGAGATGGCCCCTCCGGCGGGCTTATGGGCTTTTCTTCGGGTAGTCGTACGCGCGCAGGGTGCCGCTGCCGCGCTTCACGCCGGCCCAGGTGTCGGCGGGCAGGTCGATGGAGACAACCGCGGCGGTCGGCAACTCCTGCGTGAAGCCCCGAGCCAGCGCGTGCGCCAGCTCCGTGACGCCGGGGTTGTGCCCCACCAGCAGCGCGGTTTCCACGCGGTCATCGAGTTCGCGCGCCAGATCCAGCAGCGTCGCGTCGTCGGCGAGGTAGATGGATTTCTCCATGCGGATCTCGGCCCACGGGAAGTCCAGCTCGCGCGCGATGAGCCGGGCGGTCGCGCTGGTACGCGCCGCCGGACTGGCGAGCATGGCGTCGGGGTGCACCTTGCCGCGGGCGAGCCGTCGCCCCATCTCGGTCGCGTCGTCCTCGCCGCGCGAGGCGAGCGGGCGGGCGAAATCACCCCCGCGCGCCGCGGTCTTTTCGGCTTTCGCATGCCGGACGATGATCAGGCGCTTCACGATCGGGGCCTCCCGGGGAACGCGTCGAGGATCAGGCACGCGAGCACCGAGTCGCCGACGCGTTTCGCCGCCGCCGTCGGGCTCAGCCACTTGCGGCGCCGCACGTGCGCCTCCGGCCATTCGCGGTGCACTTCATCGACATCGAGCCGATAGACGAGCACCGAGCAGACGCCGTTCCATTTTTCGTAGCGATAGCGGCCGATCATCCTGCGCGACACCCGGCCGGTGACGCCCGCCTCCTCCCAGGCCTCCTTCGCGGCGGAACTCGCAGCCGAGTGGTCCTCCTCGACGATGCCCTTCGGGATCACCCAGCGCTTGCCGCCCGCGCTGGTCACCAGCAGCACCTGGGGCGCGCCGTCGCGCACGCGCACGGCGATGACCCCCGATTGGCGGTACCAGGAATCCGGCTTGCGTTCGCCCTTCACGGCCGTCCCCAGCGCGCGTACGGGTGCCGCGCAAGCGCGGCGTTGGTGTAGCGCGGATCGTCCGTCACTTCGCGCCCGACCCACGGGGGGAGCGCGACATCGGCGTCGATACTGTCCAATTCCACCTCCGCGATGACCAGGGGGGCATTCTCGCCGCTGAAGGAGTCGACTTCCCAGACGCGCCCGGCGAACGGCACCCGGTGGCGGAGTTTCTCGACGCGTCCGCCGACGCAGAGGCGCTCGAGCATCTCCTCGGCATCGGCGACCGGGATCGGGTACTCGTATTCGTCCCGCGCCCCGTCGACGGCCCGCCCCTTGACGGTGAGGAAGGCGCGTTCGCCGGCGACGCGCGCGCGTACCGTGCAGATGGCATCTGCCCCGGCGCTGAGGTAGCCCTGACGGTACGGGATGCCCAGGGCGCCCGCCCGCCAGTCGTCGCCCACGACGAGGAATTTGCGCTCGATCTCCTTAGCCATCGCGGCTCTCCCCGCCGTGCGCCGCGGCGGCGTCCATGGCCGCGCTGGCGAGCAGCCGCTTCCAGCTCTTGCGGCCGGCCTTGCGCGAAAACAGCGCGAATTGACCGGCGAATTCGATTCGCGCCCGGGCCTGCTCTTCGCGCAGGCGCTCGACGAGCATGCCCAGGGCAAGGTAGGTTGGCGGCGCGGCCCGGCCCTCCCGCGCCAGCTCGCGGGCGTACCCGAGCAGCGCGTCGGCCTGGACCTGACGGTCCTGAAAGAAGCCGAGCGTGTCCTGGAGACCCTTGAGCGAGGCGATGGCCCCTTCCGCCGTCTCCCGGTCCAGCAGCGACTGGAAGAACTCCACGAGGTAGCGCAGCTTCTTGCAGGTCTTGCGCAGCTCGTGCAGGTCGGCGGGCGGTGAAGCGGCGCCGATCGCGGCGCCTTCGCGCAGCGCGCGCCGGTGCATCCGGCCGATGCGCTCCGCGGCCAGCCCGGCGCACGGGCGCAGCGCGTTCGGGGCGCCGGCGGGACGCCTCGGCGTCGGCCGGAGCAGGAAGCCGCGCCAGTCGGCGAGCAGCCGGGCGAATCGCGGCGCGTCGATCGCGCG
>JANOHV010000113.1:0-10653 GCA_031406795.1 Candidatus Rokuibacteriota bacterium | reverse complement strand
GATCGCGCCGCGCAGGGCGGGCAGGAACCGGTTCTCCCACCCGAGCAGAAAGATCGCCCGATCGGGGGGCAGATCGGTGAACTCCCGGTCTTCGCGGATCTCGACGTCGCCGGGGCCCGAGCGCCCGATCGCGCCGGCAAGGTCGCGATAGGCTGCGGCGAGCGCCGGCGGCGCGGCTGCCGGCAGCAGGACCAGCGCCTTGTCCGCGCCGAAGGCCTGGCTCAGCGCCGGCGGGATCTCGTTGCGGTCGAGCCTGCGGAAGAGATCGAACCCGGGGTCGACGTCCACGCGCAGCGGGCGACCCGGGAGACCGGGGATGGTCGTCTCGAGGGTGCGCCCGGTCATCTCGAGGACCGCGACGACCGCTTCGGCGCCGCCCTCTACGGTGACCGCCACCGGCACGCGCAGACGGTAGGGGTCGCCGGCCTGCGTCTGCTCAAGCGTCAATGCCAGATCGCGTCCGTCCGGGCCGGCGGCACGAGCCCCTCGCAGACGCAGCTGCGGGGCGCCGGTGCGGGTCACCCACTGGTCGAAGAACCAGCCGAGCTCCCTTCCCGAAGCTTGCTCGAAAGCGCGGCGGAGATCGGCGAACGACGCGGTCGCGAAGCGCATCCGGCCCCAGAACTCGCGCAGCCCCCCGACGAAGGCGGCGTCGCCGAGCTCGAGACGCAGCAGGTGGAAGAGCATCAGGCTCTTGCCGTAGCCGACGGCCTCCGTCACGGAGCCGTGGCGCGAGCGAAAATCGCTCAGCGGCAGGTCGCGGCCGGAGAGCACGTAGTCGGCGTACTTCTGCAGCGTCGTCTGCCGGTACTCGGCCCCTTCGCCCCGCTGCTCCTTGACGAGGTGATCGGCGAGGTACGCGGTCAGCCCCTCGGACCAGTTGCCGCCCGCCGTGTCGGCGAAGACTCCGTTCCCCCACCACGAGTGCAGGATCTCGTGCGGGTAGGAGCTGTGCAGAATGAAAGGGAAGCGGATGACCTTCGGCCCGAGCAGCGTGAAGGATGGCAGGCCGTACCCGGTCTCCCAGAAGTTCTCCACCGCCGCCCACTTGCCGTACGGGTAGGGGCCGATGAGCGAAGCGTAGAGCGCCAGATACCCCGTGGTCGCCTCCAGGTACTGCCGGGCGAGCGCGTCGTCCGGGGCGCGCAGGAAGACCATGGCCTCGACGCCGCCGGCGCGGGCGCCGTACTCCGTGTAGCGATCGGCGACGAGACACAGATCGTCCTGCGGCTCGCGGGATTCCCAGCGCACGCGCCGGCGGCCGTCGGTGATCTCGTGGCCGGCCCGGACGCCCTGGCTCACCGCGTCCCAGCCCTCGGGGAGATCGACGCTCAAGGTGGCGCTGAAGAGCCCCCCCGCCTCGAACTGCGGGTACCAGCGCGCGGCTCCCGCGAGGTACACGCCCCCGGGGGAGATGGTCCCCCGCGTCTCCGTCTGCCCGCGGGCGTACTCCTCGCCGACCTGCTCGAGCGGGTGGTCGATCACGCCGCGGTAGCTCAGGGTGACGGTGTCGACGCCCGGCGCAAGCGAGAGACGGTAGCGCGTCGCGACGGCCGCGTCATCGCCGCTCTCGAGGGCGGCGAGCGTCGCGGTCGACTCCTCGACGCGCGGCGCGAGGCCGGGGTGCAGCAGCACGACGAGTTCGCGCGGCGTCGCCGCCGGGAAAGTGATGCGGTCGCGCACGGCGAGCGTGTGCGTTGCCGGCTCGAGCCGCACCTCAAGGTCGTGGTGGAGGATCGACGCTGCCTCAACGGGTCCTGTGATCAAAACCAAACACAACGCGGCAGCGATCGCAGTCGAACGCCGCAATTCACTCATGCTCATACGGGGCATCTCGCTTCTACTGATCATCGCCTGGAGCGTGAGGGGTGGCGCGAAGGGGAGGTCTCCAGCGGGGGAGCGTAGCGAGGCCGATGGAGGTCCGCAGCGACCACACCAGCGGCGGGGTGGCAGGCAGGACCCCGAAGCGACGAACGGGAACGCCCGGGTTTCTCGCCCTCCCCGATCACGGCACCCAGTCGGCGATGAAGATGTTGAACTCGTGCGGCTCTTTGGCGTTGCGTGTCGAGCAGAAAAGCAGCTTGGTGCCCTCACGGTTGAACATCGGGAAACTGTCGAAACGCGCCCCGGAGGTCACCCGCTCGGTGCCGCTGCCGTCCGTGTTGACCGTGTACAGCGAGAACGTGCGTTTCTGCGGGTCGTGCATGTTCGAGGAGTAGATGATCTGCCGGTTGTTCGGGTGCATGAAGGGACTCCAGTTGGCGTCGCCCGTTTTCGTCACCTGGGTCTGACCGCTGCCGTCGGCGTTCATGAAGAAGATTTCCGCCCGCGTCGGCCGCATCAGCCCCTTGCCCAGCAGCGCCCGGTACTCGCCGATCTCTTTCGGGTCGTCGAGGTAGTTGCTGCGGTAGACGATGAACTTGCCGTCCCAGGAGTAGAACGGGCCGCCGTCGAAGCCGACCCGGTTGGTCAGACGCTTCACGTCGCCACCGTCGGTCTTCATCGTGTAGAGCTCCAGGTCCCCGTCGCGGACCGACGTGAAGACGACACGGCGGCCATCGGGGGAGACGGCGGCTTCGGCGTCGTAGCCGGGGGTGTCGGTCAGGCGCACCGGCGCCCCGCCCGCGGCGGTGCCGAGGAAGATGTCGTACCCGGGGTAGAGCGCCCAGATGTACCCCTGGCTGCGGTCGGGCGGCGGGGGGCAGGCGTCGCCCGCGAGGTGCGTGGAGGCGTAGACGAAGCCCTTGCCGTCGGGGAGGAAGAACGCGCAGGTGGTGCGGCCGGCGCCGCCGGAGACAAGACGCGCGTCGCCGCCGTCGAGGTTCATCGTGAAAATCTGGTCGCAGTCGTACGGCGGCCGGGTGGACTGAAAGATGATGCGCGTGCCGTCGGCCGAGAAGTAGGCCTCGGCGTTCTGGCCGCCGGAGGTCAGCTGGCGGACGTTGGCCAGGTGCCGCTCCTCGGGTTCGCGCGGGGCGGCGGCGCCGTCGGCGGCGTGAACCAGCGACGCCGGGAGGAGCAGGGAGATCCCGGCGGCGAGTACGGGGATCAGCGTCTTCAGGCGGGTCATCGGCGTCGACCTCCTCGCGGCTAGGGGTTCGCGTGGTGCCCGGCGGGCTGTTCCGGCGGAAGCGCGAGCAGCGGCGCGAAGAGCAGTTCGTCGCCATCGCGGCGCACGCGGACCTTCACCCAATCGCCCGGCTGCTTGGTGGCGATCACGAGGACCACGTCGCCCTGTTCCGTGACGGGAAAATCGTCGAGGGAGACGAAGGCGTCGCCGGCCTTGAGCCCGACCTGCTCCGCCGGCGAGCCCGGCAGCACCTTGTCGATGAACACCGTCCCGGCGTCGACGCGCATCATGACGCCGAGGCGTACCTTCCTGGTCTCGACGCCCTCGTACGGGACCATGCAGGCGAAGTCCCCGGTGAGCAGCGGGATTTCGGGCGGCGCGACGTCCATGGTCAACTCGTCCCTGAGTTCCTCCGGGATCGAAAGCTCCGTCGGCAGCACGATCACGAAGGGCCACGCGCAGCGGCGCAGCGCCTTGCGCGGCACGCCGAGCCCGTAGCGCACGTGGAAGCCGCCCGCGATCACGACCATCTTCTTGCCTTCCCCGGCGGGGCTCTGGAGGTAGTCGACGATATTCGCGGCCATCGACTCCTCCCAGAGGATCTGGGTGCGGTAGAAGCTCTCGAACATCCTGGTCCTCGCCGCGCTGTCGCGCACGGGGGCCTGCGCGAGAAGCTGCGCAATCGGGTCCTCGGCCTCCGCGGCGGGGGGCTTTTTCCCCGTCTCGTGACCCTTGAAGATCGCCTCGAGCAGGGCGCGCTGGAAGGGGTCGGTGAAGTCGGTTTCCGGGATCTTCCCGGCGATTTCGGGCGGCAGCGGCCCGGGGCCGGCCTGGGCGAAGTGCTTCTGGATCTCCTTCGAGGGGTTGAGCGCGCGCACGTCGATGCGGTGGTCGCGAGCGAAGGTCAGGATGCCGCGGTAGAGCCCGAAGTCGGAGCCCCAGTTGTCGTACCACTTCGACTCCTTGAGAAAACCCATTTCGGTGAGCTCGCCGCGCGTCCAGCGATCGAGCGCCGCCTGTTGCGGCTCGCGGAACATCTCCATGCCGATGGCGACCTTGCCCGGAAAGCGCCGTTCGAGTTCCTCGATGATGCGTCGCTGCACTTCGTGAGCCTGGAGGTTGGTGTGCATCTCGCCGACGTAGATGATCTTCGCCGCGGCGATCATCTCCATCGCCTGATCGAAGTTCATGGAAGTGCCAGTCGGCAGATGGATGATGTCGCCGGCCTTGAGGCTCTTCGTGAGCGGGTAGGGGCTCAGGCCGTTGTCGTCCGCCGGCACGCGCGCCGCCGCGCACCCGCCCAGCAGAGCGGCGCCGAGCGCCAGCGCCGCCAGAGATCGTGTTTTCGCCGTCATCGACTGCTCCTCGTCTGTTGTTGTCGGCCCATGATACCGCTGATTGGAAGCCGTGAACTCGTAAAAGTTCCCCGCCGCCGCTCTCCAGGCATCGAGCACCGGCAGGTCCGCGGCGGCCCAGTCCACGGTGAAGAGGTCGGCGGGGGAGAGCCAGCGCGCCTCGGCGTGCTCGTGCAGCGTCGGCTCGCCCGCGGTGATCCAGCAGCGGAATGGATACAGGACGACCGAGAACTCCGGGTAATCGTGCGCGGTGGTCGGCAGGGCGGTCCCGATTTCCACCTCGACCCCGAGCTCTTCGCGCAATTCGCGGCGCAGGCAGCCGGCGGCGCTCTCGCCGTGCTCGATCTTGCCGCCGGGAAACTCCCACTTCAGCGGCAGGCTCATCGTCGCGCTGCGGCGGACCGACAGCACAAGCCCGCCGTGTTCGATCAGCGCGCAGGCGACGTGGAGGGTTCTGCGGCGCGGCGCGTCCGGAGTCATGATCGCAGGGTAGAGCGGCGTCCCGAAGAAGGCAAGGCACCCGGCGCGACCAGGTGATTTGCGTCACTTCTTTTGTCATACGATCGCGCCGATACTGACAAGCGGGGGAGGGTGCGCCAAGGCTCGGAAAGTCAGAAACCAGTCGACATGGCGCAACCGATGTACGATACTCTGCATGGGGTAGGGGGCAACGCCATGGGAAGTTTCTTGCAGGGCTGCCGCCGGGGATCGAAGTATTTCCTGATTGCCGCGGTGTGGGTGTGCGGCGTTGCGGTCCAGGCGGACGCCGCCAGCGTCACGCTGCAATGGGACCCGAACGCGGAGCCGGATCTGACAGGCTACAAGGTTCACTACGGGCTTGTGAGCCGGACCTATACCACCCACCTCGATGTCGGCAACGTCGTCAGTCGAGTCGTCGACGGCCTTGCGGCGAGCACGAAGTATTTCTTTGCCGTTACCGCCTCTGACAGTGTCGGGAACGAGAGCGGCTATTCCAACGAAGTCACGATGACCACCCCCGCTGCCGGCGTCGAGACCATCTCGACCCCGCTGCGTCCCGCTGGTCCGGTGACCGGCGTGGTCGGCGTGGCGTACACGTACACGGCAAGCGGCGCTGTATCCAGCACCGGAGACGCCGTCCAGTACCGCTTCTCGTGGTCCGACGGCACCGCTTCGGCTTGGCTCGCCGCCGGCGTGACCAGCGCGGCGAAGACCTGGAGCGCGCCCGGATCCTACACGCTGGTCAGCGTCGAGGCGCGGTGTTCGCTGCACCCGACCGTCGTCTCGCAGGTTTCCCCCGCGCTTGCGGTCACGATCGCGGCCGCGCCGTTGGAGACGATCTCGGCCCCGCTGGCGCCGAGCGGACCGAGGATCGGGTTGGTCGGCACCGCCTACACGTACACGACCGGCGGCGCGATCTCCAGCACCGGCGACCCCGTGCAGTACCGTTTCTCCTGGTCCGACGGCAGCGTCTCCGAGTGGCTGCCCGCGGCCGCCGCCAGCGCGACCAAGACCTGGAACGCCCCGGGCACCTACTCGCTGGTCCGCGCCGAGGCGCGTTGCGGATTGCACCAATCGATCGTTTCGAGCACCTCGCCGGCGCTGACGGTCATCATCGCCGCCGGAACCCCTGAGACGATCTCCGCGGCATCCGCCCCGCGCGGCGCAACCGGTGGCGACGTCAGCGTCAGGTACGCCTTCTCGGCCGGAGGCGCCGCCTCCAGCGCCGGCCACGCCCTCCGCTACCGGTTTCACTGGGGGGACGGCACGGTTTCAAATTGGCTCGAACCGGGTCAGCCCGTCCTTGCCGCGCAATCCTGGAGCGTCCCCGGCACCTACCTGGTGCGGACGGAGGCGGCCTGCGCGACCCACCCGACGGTCGGTTCTCTTTCAAGCGCAGTCTCGCTGTCGATCGCCAAGGGCATCGCCTCGATGCCGGTCGGCTGCGTGATGCTCAACGCTCCGGGCGCCGATCTCGATTTCGACGGGGATGGGCGCGACGACGTCGGGTGCTATGCGCCGGCGGGGGGCAACTGGTATATCAACAGGAGCACGGAAGGTTTGTGGCAGCCGCAATTCGGCTACGCGGGGACGATTCCGGTCACCGGGGACTTCGACGGCGACGGCAGAAGCGACATCGGCGTCTACTATCCGCCGGGGGGCAACTGGTACATCCTCAAGAGCAGCGAGGGGTTCTGGCAGACGACGTTCGGCTTTTCCGGGACGATTCCCGTGGTCGGGGATTTCGACGGCGACGGCCGGGACGACTTCGGCTGCTATTACCCACCGGGGGGCAACTGGTACCTCTTCATGAGCCAGCGGGGGTTCTGGCAGACCACGTTCGGCTACGCCGGGACGGAGCCGATCGTGGGCGACTTCGACCGGGACGGCAAGTCCGATTTCGGCTGCTACTACCCGCCGGGGGGCAACTGGTACGTGTTCAAGAGCACCGAAGGGTTCTGGCAGACCCAGTTCGGCTACGTCGGCACCAAGCCGGTGGTCGGCGACTTCGACGGGGACGGCAGGAGCGACTTCGGCTGCTACCACCCCTCCAGCGGCAACTGGTACGTCCTGAAGAGCAGCGAAGGGTTCCAACAGACCCTGTTCGGCTATGCCGGGACCGACCAGGTGGTGGGCGATTTCGACGGGGATGGCAAGAGCGACTTCGGCGTGTACTCGCCTCAGAGCGGCGCCTGGCAGACTCTGACCAGCGCGATGTCGCCTTGAGAGCCGCGTCCGTGTACCCTGGGTTTGTCGGTGCGGATTGTTGAAAGAGCGGCTATATTGAAAAAGACGGTTCATCGATGGGATGGTCGTAGGGATCGCCAGGGAGCGTTGCGCTCGGGAACTCACGAGGACAACAGGGAGAGTCCGAGCGGTCGATCGGGAATTCCCGATCAGGCGAGTTTGGGGGGACGATCATGGACGAGACGCAGAAGCCGAGTGGCAAGATCCTGTTGGGAGAGATCCTCCTCGAGCGCGGACTGATCACGAAAGAGCAGCTAGACCAGGCTCTGCGCGTCCAGGTCGGGGGTGTTCGTCGCCTCGGCTCAATCCTCGTCAGGATGAAGCTGCTCAGCGCCGAGAGCCTGACCGATGCGCTCTCGGCTCAGTTGAGGCTCGGCATCGCCAAGGTCGACGATGAGTTTCGCAGCGACGCGGCCGCGGTGCTTCCCCGGTTCTTGTGCAAGAAGTACAGCGTCGTCCCCCTTTCCCTGGAGAGCAACAACGTCCTGCGGCTGGCGATGGCCGACCCGCTCGACGGCGTGGCGATATCCGATGTGGAGAATTTCACCGGGAAAGTCGTGCAGCCGGTTCTGGCGCGGCTGACCGACATCGAGCAGGCGATCCCGGCGCACGTCGCGTTCTCCCGGCAGGATCTCTTCAATCCGCAGGTCTACCGCTCCGTGGCGCGGACGGCGGTGAGCGCGCTTCTCGTGCTGCTCGTGGTCACCGGGCTGCTGATCTATCGGGATGTCCGCGCCCAGCGCTACGGCGCAGTCTCCCGGGTCGGCGGCTCGGAGATCTTCAAGAACCACGACCTGATGATCGACGTGGCCCAGGACGGGTCAGTCTACTTCAGCGGCCGGGGCGCCTACGCCAACGGGTATTACGGGGTTCGCTTCGAAGACAAATCCCAACTGGCCGCCTTCGTCCAGGGGGCGGTGCGGCAGTTCTCGACGGAACAACTCGAGTGGCTGGACTGGGCGTTCCGCGAGAAGCTGAAAGTCGCCGAACCCCTGGTGGTCGCGCAGCGCCCTTGACGGGCTGCTGAAAAAGGCCCATCTGCGCGGTACGCCACCAGTCTTGCGGTTGCTCCAAACCCACTGCATCCCCCTTTTCGAAAGGGGGAAAGAGGGGGTTTCGTTTTGCCCGGTAAACGGGAGGCTAAACCGCTTCCAGCTGAAGCTGGGAGCTTGAACCCTCCCCGGTCGAGACTGTCAAGCGATCACGGTGCGACGCGGGCGTTGCCCGGGGCAGCCGGCGGCGCCACACCTCTGCCCTGAATACCGAAGTTATAGGGGTTTTCGTCGGCGTCGCTGCTGGCGATCGTGAGCGTGGCGACGCGCGTTCCGGTAGCGCTCGGGTCGAAGGTGACCGAGAAAGTCGTGCTGCCGGCTGCTGCAACGGAGGCCGTGGGCAGCGCGCTCAGATTGAAGTCCGCGGCGTTGGTGCCGCTGATTGCGACCAGGGGCGCGCCCGAGAGGGTCAGCGCGCCGGAGCCGGTGTTCTGGATCGTGAACGTGCGAACCACCGTCCCGCCGGTCAGCTTCGCGCCGCCGAAGTCCGTGAAGTCCGCCGTGGCGGGCGTGGTGTCGCCGTCGACGATCGAAACCGCGTTGCCGACGAGGTTCATCTCGGGCGCGGTGGTGCCGCTACCCTGGATGGAGAAGTTGTAGGGGTTTTCGTCGGCGTCACTGTTGGCGATCGAGAGCGACGCGACGCGCGTCCCGGCGGCGCTCGGGTTGAACGTGACCGTAAAGGTCGTGCTCCCCGCAGCGGCCACCGAGGCCGACGGCAGCGCACTGACCGTGAAGTCCGCGGCGTTCGTGCCGCTGACCGCAACCAGCGGTGTGCCCGAAAGGGTCAGCGCGCCGGTGCCGGTGTTCTGGATCGTGAAGGTGCGAGCGACGGTGCCGGCGATGATATCGGCGCCGCCGAAGTCCGTGAAATCCGCCGTCACGGGCGTGGCGTCGCCGTCGACGATTGAGACGGCATTGCCGACCAGGTTCATCTCGGGCGCGGTGGTGCCGGTCCCCTGGATGGAGAAGTTGTAGGGGTTCTCGTCAGCATCGCTGTTCGCGATCGAAAGCGCCGCGACACGCACTCCTGCGGCGCTCGGGTTGAAGGTGACCGTGAAGGTCGTGCTCCCGGCCGCGGCGACCGAGGCTGTCGGCAGCGCGGTGACGGTGAAATCCGCGGCGTTCGTGCCGCTGACCGCGACCAAGGGCGTACCGGACAGGGTCAGGGCGCCGGTGCCGGTGTTCTGGATCGTGAAGGTGCGAGCGACCGTTCCGGCAGTGACGTCCGTGCCGCCGAAGTCGGTGAAGTCGGTCGCCGAGGGGGTGGCGTCGCCGTCGACGATCGAGACGGCGTTGCCGACGAGGTTGATCTCAACCAGACTTGGAACTGTGTAGACGACTTCGTTGGAATACCCACTCTCGTTCCCAAAAGTGTCGTAGGCGGTCACGGCGAAGTAGAAGGTCTGACCATCCGCCAAGCCGGTGACCGTGTAGGTCAGCACATTGCCGACGGTGATCGGTGTCCCATAGACACGGGTAGCGGTTCCGGAATAGAGCTTGTATCCAGACACATCAGGTTCGGTGTTCGCATCCCAAGCGAGGGTAACCTGTCCCGCCGCAGCGGTCCCGATGCCAACCCAAAACAACAACGCGATGACCGTGGCAATGAAGCAGGAAAGCCCCCCGAGCTGGCAGACATGCCCCTTCGTTCCATCCGCGCTCCTGGTTGTTTGCATTCCCGTCCCCCCCGCACCGACGACTCAACGTAAACAGCTGTTCCGCGCTGAATCCGCCCTTTAGCAATTATGATTCTGAACCCCTCGCAGTCCTAGTCTGTGATCACAGTCACAATAATGCGACGGCAAGGATGACAATTACAGGTACGGGATGCGCCGGTGCACCACCCATCCTTCGCAACGAAACTTCCGTAATCCACAGAATGCCATCGAAATACCCTTGAGAATTTCTCTGTACAATATGAGGCCTTCTAGGTAATTATGCAACCAAACTCCCTTGGAGAATTCGCCATGCTCAGTTTTGTGCGCAGAGTTTCGTTCTGTCTTGTCGTCGCCGTGGCAGTTTCCTGTTTCCCGGGGTGCAGCCCCGAGCAGAGGAAGGCCAAGCACTTGAAGAAAGGCGAGGCCTACCTGGCGGAGTCCAAACCCCGCGAGGCAATCATCGAATTCCGGAACATCCTCCAGATCGACCCCAAGGACGCCTTCGCCTACTACAAGCTCGGCCTGGCCTACTTGATGGCGGGACAGGTCAAGGAGGCCTACGCCGACCTCTCGCGCAGCGTGGAGTTGAAGAAGGAGAACGTGGACGCTCAGCTCAAGCTCGCGGGAATCCTGCTAGCCGGCAGGGAGGCCGCGCGGGCCCGCGAAAAGGTGGAGTACGCGCTCGCAACCGAGCCGGCCAACGTCGATGGGCACCTGCTGATGAGTTCCGTTCATGTCGCCGAGAAGGACCTCGAGAAGGCGATCGCCGAGGCGCGCAAGGCCGTCGA
>JANOHV010000087.1:0-4768 GCA_031406795.1 Candidatus Rokuibacteriota bacterium | reverse complement strand
AGAATGGGGGCGATCGCGATCGCCGAGAAGAACGGCTGAAAGACCTTCCTGGCGAAGTACAGCGCAATGCCGAGGGCGCCGAGAATGAAGTAACGGCCCGTGCGGTCGTACGGATGGTCGATGATCCGGTCATCGGGAGCCATGGTGGAATCATAGCAGAAACCGGTGCGTGCTTTCCGGCAGTGCGCTCGATTACCGCCGATTGTCAGCGGAACGGGGTTTCTGTTAGAATTCGCGCCCTGACTGACCATCGGCCGACTTCAAGGAGGTTGAAATCCCATGGGCAAGATTCGCGTAGGCATCGTCGGCGTGGGCAACTGCGCCTCCTCGCTCGTGCAGGGCATCGAGTACTATCGCAAGACCGCGGACGACCAGTTTATCCCCGGGCTGATGCACCCGGTGCTCGGGGGCTACCGCATCGGCGACATCGAGTTCACCGTGGCGATCGACATCAACCGCGACAAGGTCGGCAAGGACCTCTCCCAGGCGATCCTCGCGGCCCCCAACTGCACCAAGACCTTCGCGCACGTGCCGCACAAGGGCGTCACCGTCGTACGCGGCATGACCCACGACGGCATCGGCACCTACCTCTCCCCGGTCATCCACAAGGCCCCCGGACCCACCGCCGACATCGCCCGCCTGCTGCGCGAGACCAGGACCGACGTCGTGGTCAACTTCCTGCCCGTCGGCAGCGAGATGGCCACCAAGTGGTACGTCGAGCAGGCCCTCGAGGGCGGCTGCGGTTTCATCAACTGCATCCCCGTCTTCATCGCCTCCGGCTGGGTCCAGGACGAGGCCGGCGCCTGGAAGCAGACCAACTACTGGAGCAACCGCTTCAAGCGCGCCGGGCTGCCGCTGATCGGCGACGACATCAAGAGCCAGGTCGGCGCGACCATCCTGCACCGCACGCTGGTCAATCTCTTTCTCGACCGCGGCATGCCGATCGACCGCACCTATCAGCTCAACACCGGCGGCAACACCGACTTCCTGAACATGAAGGAAGAGGCCCGCCTGATCAGCAAGCGCCGCAGCAAGACCAACGCCGTGGTCTCCCAGATCGTCGCCCGCGGCCTGACGATCCAGCCCGACGACGTCTACGTCGGGCCCTCGGACTACGTGCCCTGGCAGAAGGACAACAAGCTGTGTTTCCTGCGCATCGAGAGCCGCCACTTCGGCGACGTGCCGATGAACCTGGAATGCCGCCTTTCCGTCGAGGACTCCCCCAACTCCGCCGGCGTGGTCATCGACGCGATCCGCTGTGCCAAGATCGCCCGCGACCGCGGCATCGGCGGCGTGCTCGAGGCCCCCAGCGCCTACTTCATGAAGACCCCGCCCAAACAGCACCCCGACTCGCTCGCCTTCGCCATGGTCGAGCGCTTCGCCGCCGACTCCCTCGTGAAAGCCCCTTTACGGACGAAAGAAACAACAGCTGCTGCACTGATGGCCGACAAGAATGCCGGCAAGGGCGCCCTCGCGGCAACGGCGAAGAAGGCGCGCGCCGCCGCAAAGCGCACCCGCGCGTGATCGCACCGGCCGCAGGGACCGACTGCCTGATCATCGCCGCCGGCAAGGGGAGCCGTCTCGTCGACCACGGCGAGCCCAAGCCCCTGGTCACCCTCGGCGGCGCGACCCTGATCGAGCGGGTCATGTGCACGGTCGCGGCGGGCGGGATCCGCAACTTCTGTATCGTCACCGGCTATCTCGCCGGCGAGATCGAGCGATTCGTGCCCGCCTCGCCGCTGCTCGCCGGCCTCGACGTGCGTTTTATCCGCAACGCCGACTGGGAGCGCGCGAACGGTCTCTCGGTGGCTTGCGCCCGAGCCAGCCTCGGTGACCGCTTCCTCCTGCTGATGTCGGACCACCTCTTCGACGGGGAGATCCTCTCGCGTCTTCTGGCCGAGCCGATCGCCGACGACGAGGTGATTCTGGCGGTGGATTCGCGGATCCGGAACCACCCGACGGCGGACCTGGAGGACGTGACCAAAGTCCGGGTCGAGGGAGGCGCGATTCGCGCCATCGGGAAGACGCTCACCGAGTACAACGCGTTCGACACCGGGATCTTCTTCTGCACGCCGGCGCTCTTCGCGGCCCTCGACGAGAGCTCCCGCAGCGGGGACGAATCGCTCTCCGGGGGGGTGCGTGTGCTGGCGTCCCGCGGCAAGGCCCGCGTCTTCGACATCGGCGAGCGGGTCTGGATCGACGTCGACGACAGCCCCGCCTACGCCCGGGCGGAATCCTTGTTCCCCTGCCCCCCCTGCGCGGCGCCGGGGACACCGGCGGACAAGCGCGATCAGGTTCGCTGAGCTTCTCCGGCAGCCGCCGACGCAGCTGTCTTCCGCATCATCCTTCGTGCCCGCCACTCCAGCAGCGCCGGCAGCACGAGCACCGCTGCCAGGATGCAGCTGATTTCACCGGCGACCGCCGCGATGCCGAAACTCACGATGGCCCGGTTGGCGGAAAAGGTCAGCGCGAGATAGCCCAGGGTCGTGGTGAGTGAGCACAGGACGACGGCCCCTCCGGTCTCGGTCAGCACGCGCCGGATCTGGGTCGGCCCGAGCAGGCGATAGCGCTCGAGCAGATTGACCGCGTAGTCCGCGCCGACGCCGATGGAGATCGGCAGCGCGACGAAATTCAGAAAATTCAGCTTCATCCCCTCCAGCTGCAACCACTGCCCGCCCGAGAAATCGACCCGCGCCTTGTAGAGCGCCATCACCGCGACCATGCCGAAGAGCCCGAGGGCGAGCGAACCGATCGCCGCCAGGACGAGGCCCCGTTTGCGGAAGGTGATGACGATGACCGCCAGCGTCCCGAGGAGCGAGACCAGGATCGCTTTCGGGGCGTCCTCGACGATGCTCAGGATCAGATCCGCGAAAATGACGGGGTTCCCGCTGCCCTTGACGACCGAGCCGTCGGGAAGCGTGGTGTTGCGGAAAGCCGCGGCCCACTCGATCAGGTAGTGCGCGTCCCAGACGCTCCGCCCCTTGCTCGGCAGAACGTACACGGATCGGCCGCGCGCCCCGTCCTTCTCCGTAAACGCCCGTGTCGCCTGATCGGGCAGGTCCGCGATCCCGATCGGCCGCAGATCCTCGGGTGGCAGTTCCTTTTCGATGTCCGCCCAGTCCTCCTTCGAGATGAGCTTCCGCTGGTGCGCCTTGACGACGACCTTGCGGGCTTCGAGCAGCAGCGGGATCTTCTCTTCCTGCCCGGCGGGCAGCAGGTCGAAGATCGTGATCACCTTCTCGAACGGCTTTCTCCCCTCCGGCGCCTGGGCCCGCTTGGCCTCGAGGGCGGCCTTCAGGGGCAGGACCTGCTCGATGCGGTCGACCATGATCGCGACGCCCGTGTGGCCCTGCTTGCCGGTGACCGGCTCAACCAGATCGTCGAGTTTTTGCGCCACGTCGATCGCCGACCCCGGCGTGTCGGTGCGCAGGATGCGGTTGTCGTATTCAATGGGGTCCACGCTCAGATACTGGATCGTGAAGCCCAGGCAAACGATCCCGACCGCGACGCCGACAATGGACACCGCGCGCGGAAACCGGCCGACGAGATAGGCGAAGGGCCGCCCGTAGACTGCCCGCAGCGAGGCGGCGAATTCGCTGTCGCGGCGAACGGGCACCAGCCGCTCGGAGAGCACGAGGAGCGCCGGCAGGAAGAGATAGGTCGCGACCCAGCAGAACACCATCCCCGAGCCGCCGATCACGCCGAAGTGCTTGAACCCGCGGAAGCCCGTGACGACGAGCGAGCCGTACGCAACCATCGCGGCGCCGGCCGCCGAAAGCGTGGCGATCCAGGTCTCGTGGTGCGCGACCCGGATGCTCTCGACGACGTCCGCCGTACGGCGGGCCTCGAGGTAGCGCGCCATGTAGATGATGCCGAAATTGATTCCGTTGCCGATGACGATGCTGAACAGGAACCCGGTGGAGGAATTCAGGCTGCCGATCGAAGCGTAGGCAAAACCGAAGGTCCAGGTCACGCCGATGCCGATCGTCAGGGCCATCACGATCAGGGTGCGGACCCGCAGGTAAAAGAGAAAGACGACGCCGAGGATCATCGCCACGCCGATCAGCCCGACGTGGCTCAAGTCGTTCTTGACGTGCCGGTACTGCTCCGCGCCGGTGATGAAGTCGCCGGCGAATTCGATGGTGATCGTGGGGTCGAACCGCTTCGGGTTCGTCCTCTCGATCGCCTCCTTGATCAGGGCCAGGACTTCGGTGTTCCGGTCGAGGTCCCCGGTCGCGACGGGGGTACGTACCAGCATGACGATGAACGTGCCGCCCGGTTCGAGATAATAGCCGTCGATGCCCGTCGGCTTGCCTTCGGCCTCGGTCTTCTCGTATTTCTTCAGTTTCTCTTCGACCCACTCCCGCGTGATCTTCGGCGGCGCCTCCTCGTCGTCCAGACCGAGATCGAATCCCGCCGCCTTGGAAACCTCGTACTCATAGCTGTCGACCAGGGTGTCCCGAAGCTCCTGGATCTCCGGCAGCGACGCGTAAAGATACCGGTACTTCCGCAGGAAGGCGTCCGATTCGCGGGTGCCGGAGTCGACCGTCCCGACCTTCTGCGGGCCGATGGCCTGAATTGACTTCGACAGTTCGTCGACAAACCGCTTCAAGGCTTCTTTTTCGCGTCCGTGGATCACGATATTGAGTGTCGTCGCGGCCGGCAGGCGCTCGTTGACCTTGTTTGCGACGATGACGCTTTCCTTGCCCTGGGGCAGAAGCTCCCCGAAAGCCGTCTTCAGCTTGAGTTGCGAGGCCCCGAACGCCGC
>JANOHV010000078.1:0-11551 GCA_031406795.1 Candidatus Rokuibacteriota bacterium | reverse complement strand
GGACATCTCACCTCTCATTCCCACTCTGCATTATTGAACCCGAGCGTCCTTGCATTCTCGGAGACTGCGCGCTTTGACTGATCCTGCGCGCCATTGGGGAAGTTCGCCTGTATCTCGACGCTGACTTTGACCTCGGCGTTCGGGTCGGCGGCGAGTATGGCGATAATTTCCTCTGCGATCTGGACGAGACGCACTTTGGCCGTTGCAGGTGCGACGTCTGCTGAACCGTAGAATGTTTTTGCCTTCGAAGTCGGAGGCGGTCCTGGAGGTCGTGGCGGTTCTGGAGGTCCGGGTGGGCCAGGCGGGCGTGGCGGTTCAGGGGGGCAAGGTGGTCCGGGCGGAATGAGTGGCGGATGCGCGACTCCATACGCTTTGGCGGCGGCGGGTTCGATCAGCAGCAGCGTGTCGTCGAGTTGCACGTTGGCATCGCCAAGCTTGAAGCCCTCGAATATTTCTCCGTTCTGGCTATAGGCGGTGCCGAAAAAGTCGCTTGTTCCGGCACCCTTGACGATGGCCTGCGCCAGCACGCCGCGATCTTTCAAGCGCGGGAGATAAAGGTATCTAAGTGTGTCTTCCCAGAAGTCGGCGGCTGTCACGGCGATCTTGTCGGCCTTCCAGTAGAGTTTCTTTAACTCATCCCGCAGATGAATCGGTGACCAGGTGGTGATCACCAGCACTTGGTCGATGCACACCCGCTCGATCTCAGGCCCCAAAGTAGCCCCGCTGGTGTTGATCGGAAAAGTCTCCACGGCCGGCTTGCCTGTGGGGCTGTCTTGTGACGGGCAGAGGAGCCATTTGTAGCATTCCCGGGCGACACGTGGCAAAACGTCTTCCGCAGTTCTCAGTTCTTTCAGAGCTTGCTCAGCCTGGAGATTGTCCAGTACCAACCGCATCGCTGCGACATCTTCGACAATGGAGTTCCAAGCCAACGCCACGCGGATGCAATCGCGCAGTCGCGTCAGGGCTCCGTGATCAGGCGCGACGAAGAGCAAGCGATTGCCGCGATACCTCGGTTTCGTTCCGTTGTTGCGCACATAGTCCAGCACACCATCGAAGGCCAGACGGGTTTCCTCGCGGGAATAAAACTGCTCCGGTGCCAGCACAACCAAACGCAGCGCCCCATCGTCGGGCACATCGCTGTGCGGTGTGAAGATATGCGTGCCGTTAAAGAATGTCGCGCCGGCGACGAGCTTCTCGACGATCTTCGCCATCCGTCCGCGCACTTCATTCTTGTCTTCGAACCGCTTCTTTCGCTCCTCCATCTCCCGGCGCAGATTTGCGCGAGTGTCGAACCAATAGCGGGTCGCATCCTGCGTCCTATCACCGGAGGAGTTTAGGTAGTGGAGCTGATCCGCCAATCGGTTCAGTGCATCGGAGTAGAGTGAGGAAGTTTGGCCGGGTTGGAGACAGCCCAGCAGAACTCGCCCACGGTCGATGCCGCGGGTTCCAGGTTTTGCGTTTACCGATGACGGCGCGCTGCTCAGGAACACCGTCCGCGCCACCCTGCGTGCAGCCTGCACGGAGCCGAATCGCGTCTCCTTGGTTTCCAGTATCGTGGTCTCGGCTCTCTCGCCGTCAATATCACGGTCCATCACCGGATCCCAGCCCGGCCCGAGATAGTAGATCAGCTCATTGCGCGCACTGCTGTCATAAAGCGGCAGACTGCCGGGAAGGATCATCAGGTCCTTGTTGTCGTCCTGCCACAGACGATAGATAACCTTGGCCATGAGTTTCAGCACGCCGCGAGTGCGTTGGAATCCATCAATCGTCGTCCACTCCTCGTAGAGTTGGGCGAAGACCTCCGGGTGGATGGGGTAACTCTGCATCATTCGATCAAAGTAGCGGGACTCCTGTGTTTCCTGCGGCAGTTTAGCGCCTTCGGCCACGTAGGCGTCGGCAAAAGCTCGGCAGACCTGGTCACGCGCCTTGGCGTCACGGATTTGTTCAAACAAGCGCCGCCGGACGATCTCAAAGGCTTCCTCGGGGGCAACTGTTTTCCAGAGTGCCTGCACCCGGTTAAAGACCGCCTCCAGCGCCTTCAATGCCGCTACGCCACGCGGACCACCGGCCTGGCTATCGGATTCCGGCAGAGACGCCAGCACCGCAGCGTTTGGCACCAGCTTGGCAGCCTCAGTAAGCGATTGGATGAAAGAAAGGTTGCTGTCGTACGTGCCTCCACTCAACGGCTGGCTTTCCACGAACTGGCGGATGTAAACGACCAATTCATCCAGCAGAATTACGCACGGCGCGAAGCGGGTCAGAAGTGTGCAGAGTACATCCTTCCCCGGCGAGGTTCCGTTCGCATCGGACTCCTGCACCAGCGCGAACCCCTCCGCCTGGCCAAGTTGCCATGCCAATTCACCCCAGAGCGTCCGAATCGTTTGCTTGCCATGCTTCCACCGCTGGCCGGGGGCGTGGGCCGTGCCATCCAGCACCGCGATCTGCGCCTGTGGCACATCCAACAGTCCTGCCTGATCGAGCAGTGCCGGGATGCCAGCGAGGTCGCCCAACGGGCACTTGCGTGAGGCCAGATGGTACACCGCCAGCAAAGTGTGCGTCTTGCCACCACCGAAGGCGGTTTGCAGTTGGATGACCGGCTCGCCACCTTTGCCATTGAGCCGCTGTGCCACCTGCGTGAGGAGGCGTCCCATACCCTCGGTAATGAAGGTGCGTTCGTAGAATGCTTGAGCGTCGCCGTATTCCGGGGTTGCTTTACCCGTGCGTACTGCCGTGAGGTCGGCGGCAAATTCAGACTGTTGGAACGTGCCATTCAGAACGTCAGGATGAGGAACGATGATTTCTCGCCACGGTTTCAGGCTCATATTACGGCTCCTTTATTTTTCAAAGCCGGGCAAATACGGGGCGGCCGGTTCTGGGACGGTGACGCTGGCAGCAGCGGTTTCGATGCCCGTCCAGCTCGTGATGAGTTCATTATAGCCGCGGGCGTCTTCGGCTTTGCCGAGGCGTTCGCAGAGGGTGTAGAGACGGTAGGCGAGTTGGCGGATGGCTTCAGCTTTACCACCGAGGGCTGCGAGGAGTGCGCCGGAGGCGGATTCTCCGCCTTGTTTCAGTGCCCGGATGAGCTGGTGCAGGCCTTCCCACACTGGTGTGCGCTTATCGGTGCTCGGGTCCCAACCGGTGGGATACTCGGCCCACTTGAGGAGGCGGACTTTGCCGCTGCCGCTTTGCAGGACGCCGGCTTCCTTCATCCCGTCCACGCTCGTGCCTTTGCCACGCGACAGCGTGTCAGCATCACCAAAAACTCCTTCGGCCCAGCCGTGTTGCTCGAACCAGTGGAGGCAGAACTGGGTGTCGGCGTCGAAGTCGTCTTCAGCTAGGAAGCGGTTGATAAGCTGGAGGGCGGTGCGGACGCTCATGGGCGAACCGTCGGCCTCCAGCACGGCGGCGTATTTGGAAAAGACGGCCGTGCCCGGCCCGATGATGGCCTGCGAGAGGTCCACCGGTGCGACGGGCGAACGGTCATCGCCGGAGCCTTTGGTCATCACGTCGAGCGCATCTGGCAGGAGTCCGTTCAATTCGCGGATGAACTCACGGCGGGAAATCGTCGGCGCATCGGCGGGGCGTTTGCGACAGACAAGGACGATGCTGGAAGCGAGGGCGTTGGACCCACTTCCGCGTGGCCTATTTTCAAGCTCCGTGCGCATTGGCCATGTGCCCGACAACTGTAAACCAGCGCGTGTAACAGCTTCAAGGAAGGTCTCCCATCCAGTCGAAACGGTGCCGGACTCCGAGTCGGTTTCTGCCTGCTTAAACGCGTAGTAAATGGTGACAGGCAAAGCTGGGTGCGTCTGAAGTGCCTGCGGGTGGTCCTTGTTCAGTTCGCACACCTCCCGCCACGAGCGGCGGATCTCGACGCGGGCAGCTTCGAGGACGGTTTCGTTCGTGGTGTTTTCCCACAGCACAAGGTCTTCGATGATCTTGAAGAGCCGCTTCCGCTCAATCGCGGCTTCTTTCTTGTTCTTCCCGCCCGTATTTGGAGCCCCCGCCCTGCTGATAACCGGGGTCATTTACCAACTGCGCAAAGATGACAGCTCGCGCCGCCGCCAGAGGCCGTCGCGCCCACCAGAGGTGGAGTGTGGACGGATGCCCGTGTCGGATGGACTTCTCCCGCGAGCAGGCGGCATTGATCGCATCCAACGGCAGCGCAACCTCGATCAGCTTGCGAGGTGATTTGACGGGATAGGTCATGAAGGTCTTTTCCCGGCGGTTTTCGCGTTCGCCAACCAGGCGTGGCCTTTCGCCGTGAGCCGGTATTTCTGGAATCGGCTGGTGGGCTTGTCGGGGATGGTGCGTTCGAGCCAGCCAGACTCCACCATCGGTTCGACGTAGAATTTACGAAAGTGTTCGCGATGGGCGATGTCTGCTACTGATTGGAGATCCTCGCGGTTTTTTGCCTCACTTGCCGCCGCATCGAGCACCTTGATGACTTGCGCGGTGACTTGCGCGGTGACTTGCGCGGCGGGGGTTCCCAGAGTCTCAGCGAGCTCTTGCAACACCTTGTCTTTGAAGACATTGGATTCTGTGCCGACTTGCGCGGTGACTTGCGCGGTCGCATTCGGCTTGGGCCGCCAAAGGGTCTGCACGAACTGGCCGCCATCCTGCCGGAAGTCCGGGGCGCGAACACCGGCCGCCCGGCAGAGTTTGATCATGTCGAGTTGCCGCTACCGGCTTTCTCTGCATACGTTGCAAGGAACATGGGTTCGGCGATGAGGGGATTATGCGGAATAGAGGCGTGCGGTAGGCGCAACCCGGCGATGGTCAGTGTCGGCGGCAGTTCGCCGGGATTCCAGACTTCGAGTCGGTCGGCGAAAAGCATAACCTGCACACTGGCGTTGCTGGTGTAATCGCGGTGCGTCACGGCGTTGACGATGGCTTCGCGCACCGCCTTGTACGGCAGCTCGTATTTCACCTGACTGGCGACAGCGTCGTCCTGGGGAATGACGGCACGGTCGATCTTGGCCATGACGAAATCCACCGCCTGATCAACCAGTTCGAAGACCGTGCCCTTGTAGATGTGGTAGGAGGGGATGGGCTTCTGCACCTCGGTGCCGTGAAAGTGCATGCACTTGACTTCGGAGGTAATGAGAAAGCGCTGGGGCTTCTTCCCGAACAACAGCACGGCGGCATGGCTGGGTTTGTCGCCGTCCAGCAGATTCAGATGGGCCAGCGCTTTTGGGGTCGAGGTTCGCGGCCCGACCACATAAGCCCGCTCAGCCTTGGCGGCGGCCAGGAACTCGGCGAGTTTCTCGCGCGAGAGATCGGCCAACGTGGCGTCCGGACAGACGGCGGCGTCGAAGGGCTTGGTGCGAAGATGTCCGCTGCGCTCAAGGTGCTCGACGAGACTGGCATAAACGAGTGCGGTCAGCTCGGGCACGCTACCGAACCGGCGCCGGGTAAGTTGCGCGCTGGCCTTGTCGATAAGCGACTGCATCTTGGGATGGCGGGCGATGTCGTCGGCGCCTTTGATGTACACCAGCCGCTCTTTGCCTTTGGCGGTGGCACGGTCAAACTCGCGCTCGGTGGGGGACAAGCCTTCCCGGTCTTTGTGGCCGTACTCGTTGCCGAGGAGGGCAAGATACACGTCGCAACGATCCACTTCCGCAAGATAAACCTCATCCGCCCGGCGGCCCGACGCCGGCAACTCCTCAAAGAGAAACACCTCGAAGAACCGGCGCAGAAGTGCGTCGCCCTCGATAAAAGACTTGAGAGCCTGGCGTTCCTCTGCCAATTCCTTTTGCACGCTGGAAATGAACACAAGCGAGCGGTGCCTGTTCACAGGACGCCTCCGGCACGCGCAAGCAGGTCATTGAGAATGTAATTCACGGAGGCCACGCCCCAGCCGGGTTCTTCCTTGAAGGGATGGGGCACGTAGTAGGGACCGTCGATGGAGTCGTCTTCGCCGACGAGAACGATGGCGAGGTGGTACTTGACGCCCTGGTTCCAGCTTTCGAAGATTTCGTTCTTGGTCACCGTGACCGTGGTCGCGCCCTTGACGCGGCCTTTGACCTCGATGTGGCGGGACTCGGGCAATTTGCCATCCACGGCAGGCGCATAGGAGGTGATGTCCCAGCCGCATTTCTGGGCGGAGACATCCACCACACGGCAGCCGCGAGCTTCTTCGGCAAGACGGACGGCGTTCATGGCTAACTGCTCAATGCGCGAACGAGCTGCGGGGTCGGCGGAGAACGCAGCCATTGCGGCATCGGGTGCCGGCTCAGCCCGCAGCTTGCGCAACAGGCCGATGGGGACCACGAGCGCGCCACCGAGAACGACCGGGGTGCCATTGGTAACGTGGCGCATGGACTGGAGTTCCTTCTTCCGGTTTTGCAGACGGCCTTCGAGGTCGTTGATAGTGCGCTGGATGTTTTCGAGATTCAGGCGCACGTCTTTCCCGGCTTCCTGATCCTCTTTGAGTCTCATCCAGCGGTCGGACCAGAAGGCGATTTCTTTGGTCAACCGCTCGTGAACGGCGGCAAGGGTCTTGTCCACATGGGCAATGCGGCGGCCGGCGACTTCACCGTAATGCTCGGGGACAAGTGTGGTGGCGGCGAGGGCAAGGGCTTTTTGCTCCTGATCGGCGCGAATCCAGTCGGACTCAAGCAGGCCGGCGAGCAAGGCGCGGTCGGCGTCGGCCAAAGGCTCGTAATCGAGGTGCGGTGCCCATCCTGCAAAGGAGGCTTTGCCGGCGGGAGTGACGTGGACGAACTGGAGCCGCTTGGAAAGGACGGTGCTGTCGCCGGATTTGATCTCGTGGGTGATGAGGAAAAGGAGCGAGGCTTCTTCACCCTCGTCGGCGGGGTCCACGAGGATCGCGCCCTGGCGCATTAAATTGCTGTGCTGCTCCAGCACTATGTCACTGACAGCAAGCATGAGCGGGTGGCCAGGGTGGATCATCTGGGCGAACGGTATGCCCGGCCGGTCAAGCGGACGGACGGCTTCCTTGGTGAAACAGGCGCGCTCGTATCGTTTCAGGACGGGAGCAAGTTCGCGACGGTTGCGCCCGGTGATCCGGCGGTCGCGCTCGCGAATGAGGGCGGGAACGTGGGTGATCTCCCAGCGGCCCGGCTCACGGGGATACATGGCTCCGCCGAGACCCTCGAACGCCTTCGTGAAGAATGAGCGGACGAAGTAAGGCTGAAGTCGGCGGGCCTCTGCCATTTCCATCTGTTCCTTCACGGCGAAGAGCCGCTCTGCGCTCATGGTTTCCTGCGCGAGCGCGTTCCGTTCGAGAAGTTCCTTGATGCGGCTGTTGTCGAAGGCGGTGTCGATGCTGTGGGCGAGGCGGGCACGAACCTCGGGCTGGTCGTTGTAGCGGATAGCATCGAGGAGAAGATCCTTGAGACTCTTTTCCTCGAACACCTCACCGAGAATATCGAACACGCGCCCTTTGAAGGTCTCGTTGATGGTTTCGAGCTTCGTGAGGAGGCGGTGGTAGACCTCGCCTTCGCGGGTTTCTTTGGCCACGAGGTTCCAGAGATGGCAGACCTCTTGTTGGCCGATGCGGTGGATACGCCCGAAGCGTTGTTCGAGGCGGTTCGGGTTCCATGGCAGATCGTAATTGACCATGAGATTGGCGTTCTGGAGGTTCACGCCTTCACCAGCAGCATCGGTGGCGAGAAGGATACGGACTTCGGGGTCGGAACGGAACAGGGCCTGGCGCTTGCGGCGTTCGTCGCGGTGCGTGCCACCGTGGATCGTGACAATCGCGTCGGGTGTGCCGAGAACACCGCCGATTTTCCGCTCCAGATAGTTAAGGGTGTCGCGGTGCTCGGTGAAGACAATCATCTTGCGCTGGCGACCACCGGCATCGCGCATGTTGGGATCGTTCTGGAGAATCTTCGAAAGTTCGTCCCACTTGCGATCAAGTCCCGAATCCACCACGCCGCGAGCTTGCTCGACCAGACTGGCGAGAATGGCGATCTCGGCTTCGAGTTCGGCGATGGTCTCGGCGGCAGTGGCCGTGTCGGTGAGCTTTTCTTCCAGCTCCTCCTGCTCCTCGGCGCTCAGGTCGTCGTCGTCTTCCGGCGGCGCTTCCAAAATCTGGGCGGAGAATTGCTGACCACGGGCCAACAGGTTTTCCTCGCGTAAACGGTTTTCCAGACGTTCGCGGCGACGCTTGAGGGATTGATAAATGGCCTCGGGGCTGGAGGCGAGTCGGCGCTGGAGTGAAGTCAGCGCGAAACCGACCGAACCTTTGCGGGGGCCTTTGAGTGCGTCGGCCTTGCCCATCTCGGTCTTCACGTAGGAAGTGACTGCCTCATAAAGCGCGGACTCGATGTTGGAGAGTTTGTAATTGGCCGTGTAGGCGCGGCGCTCGGGGAACAAGGGCGTGCCGTCGAACTTGCACATTTCCTCCTTCACCATGCGGCGCATGAGATCCGAGGAATCGGCCTTGTGGACGCCATCGCGGAACCTGCCGTAGAAGCGATCGGAGTCGAGCAGCGAGAGGAAAAGCTGGAAGTCCTCCTCTTTCCCGCTGTGCGGCGTGGCGGTCATCAGCAGGAGATGCCGGGTGCGGGCACCGAGTTTCTCCGCGAGGATGAAGCGCCCGGTCTTTTCGAGTTTGGAGCCAAAGAAATGAGCGGCGAGTTTGTGGGCCTCATCGAAAATCACTAGATCCCATGAGGCGGCAAGCAGCTTCTCCTGAAGTTCTTCGTTGCGAGCCATCTGATCGAGCCGGACGATGAGGTGGTCAAGATCCTCGAAGGGATTGCCGGTTGGTGTAGCCGCCTCAAGAGCGGAGGAAAACACATTGAACTGGAGTCCGAACTTCTCGAACAACTCGTCGCGCCATTGCTCGACCAGACTGCCGGGAGCGACTACAAGAATACGGCGGGAATCGGCTCGCATGATGAGTTCGCGAATGTAGAGGCCAGCCATGATTGTTTTTCCGGCCCCCGGGTCGTCGGCCAACACGAAGCGCAGCGGCTGACGAGGAAGCATGGACTCGTAAACCGCGGTGATCTGATGCGGAAGGGGTTCGACATTGGATGTGTGGACGGCCATCATGGGATCGAACAGGAACGCCAGGTCGATTCGCTTGGCCTCGACCGCCAGTTTGAAAGCGGCGCCGTCGCCGTCGAACGACCACGGGCGCTCCCGTGTGGCTGGGGTGATGCTTTCCTCATCGTGTCGCCCGAGGAGGATGTCCTTCAAAGTGCCGTCCGGCGTTTTATATACGAGTTGAATGGTATCCGCAGAGATCGGCACCACGGCAACAACGGTGGCGACGGCAACGGTCTCTAAGCCGTTCAGGGATGCGCCTGGCTGAATGTCCTCAAGGCGCATGAGGAGGATCTTTCGCTGGGGGCGTGTGGGTTGGACGAGCAGCCAGACGCGAATGCTGCCCCTGCAACCAGCCTGCCAGTCGTTTCTTGTTGGCCATGAATCGCAGGTTATGGTCTGGTCTTAAATGATTGGCGTCAGCGGGCCAACAAAATCTCTTCTGATGGTTGGCAAGATTGCCCCTCGGTCTGTCATGGTAGCCAAACCGTAATTCCTGAATATTTTTCGAGCGATTGCTCTCATGGACCTTCCTGTCATCAATTAAAGATATTCCTCTACCGAAGAATAAAACATTCATTTTTCATTCTCGGGCTAAGGAGTAGGATAGTCAAGCTGGCGGCGACGGTCGAGTTGCTGTACATAGTAAGCCGAGGCGCATAAAGTCAAAGTCCTGCGCGCTTACGGTCCCGGCGGGCCGCATCACCTGCTTAAGGAATGCGCCGAATTGTTCCGGGAAAAGCACGGGGTCAGCGTCGAGGGCTTCAAGGCCACGCCCGCGGAGCTAGCTCAAAAGCTCGGCGAAGATGGGGATATCTACTTCGGCGGCGCGGAATACATGCTGGACGAATTCGCGCGTGAGAATCCCGGGTTACTCGATCTGCTGGTGGTCAATCTCGAGAAGATGACGGAGTTCTACGCTCCGCACCACAACCGGATGCGGCCAGTCAGTTCATCTCGGGCGCAGCGCCATCGCTTGCTCCGGGCACGCGCTGGCGCACAGGCCGCAGCCGTAGCAGCGGGCCGTATCGACGCGTGCTGCGGCGCGCCCCGCATCTTCCGTGATGGAGATTGCGCCGAAGTGGCAGCGCCCCAGGCACCGGCCGCAGCCGGAGCAGGCGAGAGCGTCCACCGTAGCGGTGCACTCCCCCGGCGAGAGCGTGTCGAGCCCGATCGCGAGATTGCGCAGCCCAAGGCACTGCTTCGGCGTGCAATTGCAGATCGCGCCGATGAACGGCGTGACCATCGTCCAGATGGTGTGGACGGCGCCGCTATCTTCGAGGGCGGCCATCTGCGCCACGGCTTCCTCCCGGGACACGGTTTCCAGCCCCGCGGTCGGCGGCGCGCCGAAGGAGGCGGGGTCGAGGCCTTTGAACCAGGGGTCGGCGGAGTAACTCAGGCTGTAGCAGCTGCGCGCCTCGACGTGCTCGTCGACCCAGCGGCAGGCGCAGGGCAGGCGCACCACCTGCGCCGCCGCGCCGACGATCGCGCGGACATCGTCGAGCGTCACGACCTGGCCGAAGTGCTCGTCGCGGGCCTGATCGACGATCGCGCGCACGAGCTTCCGCGGCAGTCGCCCCTTGCGCCGGTGAATGGACTCGAGGCGGCCGAGTCCCACGAGCCCCTCGGTCATCGTGGTCCGGTAGAATTCCTCGATGAAGCGCCGCCGCCGCAGGTCGGCGAGCAGGTCCTGGGCGTAGTTGCGGGCGTTGCGGTACCAGACCTGGCCGTCGCCGTGCCTGGTGCAGAGTTCGCACATGCGATCCTTGTACCACAACTCTCCCCTGTCGCACCCTCTTCTTCGTCCGATCCGTCATGGCGGCCGGCGGCTGCCAGGCGCTGCTCCCGCTGGGCACTGGTTGACGGCGAACAGCGCTCCCCGGGGAGCGCCCGCGTGGTCTTCGATGGTCGCGTTCCGTGCTGAATCCTCGGCAATGGTGCGGCACTCGACGGTTTCTGCGGGATCCGGCAACTGGCACGGATGGTGCAATTGACCCGCTCATGGCAACAATGGCCTTAGGCGGTATCCGGCGTGACGGCGGCTACACCCTGGTCGAGCTAATCACGGTCGTGGCGATCGTGGCTGTTGCGTCGGCGATGGCGTACCCCGCCCTCGCCGGGCTGCGGCGCGGGCAGGAACTCGAATCCGCCGCGGTCGGGCTGACCCAGAAACTGCGGCTGGCGCACTGGCGCGCGGTCGTCACCGGGAGGCGGGTGCGGGTGTCGGCGCGTCAGCTCGACGACGGCGCCTGGCTGTTTCGTGTGGAACGGGAGCAGGGGGCGGATTGGGTTCCCGACGGGGAGGAGCAACCGATCCCGCGCGGCACCATCGTGGCCGTCGCCGGCGCAGCCGAAAAGGTCTTCAACCCCGATGGTACCTGCAGCCTCGGCAGCATCACGCTGCGTGGCGCCGACGGCGGCGTCTACCGGTGCTCGCTGGCGCCCACTACCGGCAGGGTGCGGTTCTATCGCGGCGATCGGGAGGCGGGGCGTGGGCGCTGATCGGGGATTCACCTTCGTCGAAGTG
>JANOHV010000086.1:0-16711 GCA_031406795.1 Candidatus Rokuibacteriota bacterium | reverse complement strand
ACGCGGTCCCAGGACGGCAGGAGGATCAGCAGGCCGATCGCCGTTGCCGCCAAGGCGATCTGCATGCCCTTCTTGCGCAGCGATCTCCTGCGCCAGGTGTTCCACGAAAAGAAGAGTGCCGCAACGGCACTGGCAACCATGGCGCCGCGTGAGAGTGTTGCCAGGAGGCACGCCGAGATCAGCAGCACGAGCAGGAAGATACCCGTCGACTGAAGAAGACTCTCGCTCGCCATGAATCGCGCGAGTCTTCTGCTCCAGGGAAGGCCCTTGGTCGCCCGAAGGTCCGGAGCGACGTACATCAGCAGGCCGAGCGCCAGCGGCAACGCCATCTCCAGGTAAAAGGCGAAGTGATTGTGATTCAGATAGGGACCCCAGATCCGGGTGTCGCGGCGCAGGTACTCCTCGACCGGGAAGACCCAGAGGATTCTGCCGTTCCAGGTCAGCTTCTGGGCAATGGCGACGACCGTGAGGAACCCCGCCATGGCGAGGATGATCTTGACGAGGAACATGACCCGCGCACGGGTGCGGAAACCCCGGGCAACGACGATGAACACCGCGGCGTACGCCAGCAGCCGGAGGAGTTCCTGCCGCGTGGCGTCGGGGTAGAGACTGACGGTGAGCGAGGCACCGGGCACGGCGCTGCCGAAGGTCTGCCACATCTCGAGGGCGGCAGGGGAAAGCGTGCCGAGGATCCCGGACGGCAGGGGAAGCGTCTGCAGCAGGACGAGACCGACCAGAAGAAGAAAGAGGAAGAGAACGGCTCGCGCCGCGCGACTTACCGGAATGGAGAAGCCGGCTGTCGCCACGTGCAGGAAGAAGAGCCCGAAGGCGACGATTTCCATGATCGCGATCGACCATGGTTGGACCGTTCCGAACGCCAGCGGCGTGAAGACGAGGAGGAAGAGCAGGCCCGCGCTCACCGCCGGTGCCGGTCGATCATTTCTTTTTTCGCTTCCTGCCCTTCTTGCTGGAGTAGTAGTGCGCGTAGTTCTTCGAATAATAGTAATAACCGCTGTTCTTGGTGATATCGACCTTGTTGAGCACCACGCCGAGGATATTGGCCTTGGCGGTTTGCAGGGATTCGACGGACTTGCGAACCAGCGGCCGCGGCGTGCTTCCGCCGCTGACCACCAGAATCACGCCGTCCGAGATCTGGGACATGACCAGGCTGTCGGAAAAGAGCTGGAGCGGCGGGGCGTCGAGAATGATGTGGTCGAAGCGCTGCCGTACGAAAGCGATCAAGTCCTTCATCCGCTTCGATCCAAGGATTTCCGAGGGGTTCGGCGCCAGAACGCCCCCTGTCAGGACGTAGAGGGAGGGGTGCCCGCCGACCTTCTTGATGACACTGCCCAGCAACTCCGGCTGCTGCAGCGCATTGGTCAGCCCCGGATCGGAGTCGAAGCCGAACAATTCGTGCAGGTTGTGCCGGCGCAAGTCGGTGTCGATGATCAGGACGCGCTCATTGCTTTGCGCCATCGCCACGGCCAGGTTGGCGGAGACGGTGGTCTTGCCCTCGTCGGGGACCGAGCTGGTCACGAGAATGACCTGCGGGGGCGTGTCAAGCGAGGCGAGCTGAATGCCGGTGCGGATCGTCCGGAAGGACTCGGCCGCCGCCGAGGTCGGGTCGGCGGTTATGAAAAACTTCCCCTCCTTCACCGCGGTCAGCGGGACGATGTCCAGAAACGGCAGCTTCAGGAACTTGGTCACGTCGGCCTCGGTCCTGAGCGTGTCGTCCATGTATTCGACGAAGAACGCGACGAAGATGCCGCCGAACAGCCCGAGAAAGACCGCGAGCGCAAGGATGAGCCCCCGGCGCGGCTTCAGCGGCTTGTTCGGCGGCACCGCGTAGTCGACGACCTGAAGGTTCGAGACGTTGATGCCGCTCGAGAGCGAGGCCTCCTGCAGTTTCTTGAGCAGCAGGTCGTAGAATTGCCGGTTGCTCGCCGATTCGCCGGCGATCACGTTGAAATCGATCGCCTTGCGCGAGAGATCGAGAACCTCCTGTGTCTGAGAAGCCATGGTCTGGCGCAGGGAGGCCTCGCGGTTTCGTGCGATCTCGAGTTCCGTCTTCGCCGTGTTCAGCATCTTGCGGGCTTCGGAGATGATGTTCTGCTGCACCGACTCGAGCTGGGAGTTCAGCCTGATGATCTGGGGATGCTTCGGCCCGAACTTTTCGAAGAGTTCGGAGAGTTGTCTCTTGATGTCGAGCTCATCCTTGCGCAGGCCCTGGATGACGATGTTGTTCATGATCTCCGGCACGGAGGCGAGGCGTTCGGGCGAGTTGATCACCGACAGGAGCTGGTTGTACCGGATCTCGGCCTCCTGCTTCCGCCCTTCGGTCTGGACGAGTTGCGTGACGATCTCCTGGAGCTGCTGGGTGATGACGCTCTCCTTGGACTCGAAAGAGACCACCCCTTTGCCTTCGCGGTACCTCTGGAGCAGCTTTTCCGATTCCTCGACCTTGCCCTTGGATTCGACGATGCGGGCGGAGAGCCACTCGGCCGCATCCTGAAAGGGCTTGACGCGCAGCTGGAGGTTGTACTCGATGAGAGCATTGGCCGCACCGTTAGCCATGACGGCGGCCACACCGGGATCAGTTGCGGTGTACTTGATCCTCATGATGTTGGTGAGCGGCGGGACTTCGGAGGTGAGGTTCTCGATGATGATGTCGTTGAGGTCGGGGTCCAACTCCCCGGTGATATTCCGGGCGGCGTCCGTCTTCAACGCCTTCCCGCGCTCGGGAAGCTGGTCGGTGATCATCTTCTTCACGGATTGAAGGCCGCCCTGCTCCGCTTCGGCCGCCTTGGCCTTCTGCTCGATGAAATACGAGTTCCGGTCGAGTTGCAGTTTTCTCGCCAGGCGGTCGGCGAAAAGCCGGCTGCCGAGTATTTCCTTCTGGGTGTTGAAGAATTCCGCCGGGTCGCGCCGCTGGACGACGGCCCCGCCCTCGGCGAAGTTGAGCGTCTGGTTCTTCTCGGTGTCGACGAGCAGTTGAGCCGCACCCTGGTAGACCGGGGTGGCCATGAAGGCATACGCCGCGCACGCGCCGACGACGACGGCGAAAAATGCAAAGGCGACCAGCTTTCTTCTCTTGATGATCCGCCAGTAGTCCAGCAGGTGGATCTCGGTGTCCTCGAGGGTGGTGTTCATGCAGAGCCTCTCCTCTTCACAGGCGCCTAGAAGAGGCTCTCCGGCACGGTAATCACGTCGTCCGGCAACATCAGATCCTCCATCCTGACGGCGAGGGTCTCCTCCCCGTCAGTGGACTTGCGGATAACTTTGACCTTGTTCTTCGCCGCTCTCTGCGTGAAGCCGCCGGCCAGGGTGATGGCCTTCAGGACGGTGAGCCCGCGGGTCATCTTGTAGACCCCGGGGATCTTGACGGCGCCGCTGACGTAGACAAATGCCGCCCGGGGGATGTAGATGCTGTCGCCGTCGACGACCATGATGTTCTGGCCCGCGTCCTGGCCTTCCAACAGCGTGTCCAGCTGGATGGTGATGGTCTGATCCTCCGGCTGCGCCGCGCCGGCAGCGAGAACTTTGCGCTTGATCATCATCAGGTCGCCGGCGTTGGCCGTCACTCCCCCGGCGTCGGAGATCACCTCCATCAGGGTTGCGTTGCCGCGCAACTCGATCAGGCCGGGTTTGACGAACTCGCCGAGCGCGGTGACCTTTTTCGACTTGTACTCCTTGATGAACACCGAGATCTCCGGTTTCCTGACGAAGCCGTCCCGGAGCCTTTCGGCGATCCTGAGCTGCGCCGCCGTGGCGGTCAGACCGCTCACCTGGACGTCGCCGATCAGCGGGAACGTGATCTTGCCGTCGCCGCTCACCCGGGCCTCGGTGGTGAGGTCGGGGTTGTCGTAGACGGTGATCCGCAACAGGTCCCCCTCGCCGATGCTGTACTCCTGGCCGAAGGCGGAATTCGCGGCGAGGCTCGAGAGCAGAAAAAGCGCGATGGGAATCAGAGCGAGTTTGATGAAAGAGGCGCGCATCTTCGTCAAGATCTCATACCTGCGTGAGACAACGGATGAAGCCCCGGGGTGCGAGCGCGTAGCACGCTGCACGCCCCGGGGCTTATCGGAGACCCCTCAGGATCAGAGAGCCGCCGTGACCTTGAAGGTGACGGTGTTGACGATGGCATCGAGATCCGCGATGTTCGAGTTGCGGTTCGAATAACCGTAGCCGAGGCTGAAATCAAGCCAGCTGTTGAAGGAGTATTTCGCCCCGAGGCCGATGTGGGCGGTTTTGTCCTCCCGGACGATGACCGAGCCGACCCGGGCATTCGAGTACTCGTCGAACGCGTAGGAGCCCTCGATCACCCCGGAGAGCCGCTCCAGGAAGCGGTACGTGAAATCGGCGAACAAGCCGGTCGTGGTGTAGTACCGGGCGTCGACGTACTTGCCCTCGTTGACGTCCCGCTTCCCGAGCAGCCGCACCGACGCGTCGGGCGTGAGCTGGTGCCGCAGGTCGACGGATGCCGTCACGGTAGTGTAGTCCTTCAGGGAATCGTCCGAGTACTCCTTGGCCAGGAAGCCGATTTTGGCCGTGCCCTTCGAGTATTCCGTGAACTCCCAGGTCGCGCCGACCTGTCCGGTGTGCACGACGTTGTCGAATGTGTCCGATGTGTCGTACGCCACGTTCTTGAAGTCGTACTCGAGAAAGGCCGAGGTGTTGGGCATGACGCGATAATAGAGGTAGGCCGACACCAGGTCCTCCTCACGCGTCCGGTAGCTGCTGTCGAGGTAGTCCAGCGACGTCCGCGTGTAATCCAGCTGCGCCTGGGCGATGTCCACGAAGGCATACTTCACCGAAAGCGCCGCGGCGTTGGCGGTGTACACATCTGAAGTGCCGTTCGGCGACTCCAGCGGCGACTCCTCGTTCCTCTGGTAGGTGTCGCCCACCTTGAGCTTGACCCGGTCCCCGATGTTGAACTCGCCGAGGCCGAAGACCTGGAAGGGCGAGACGTTCAGGCTCGAGTTGTCCGCGTAGATCACGAATTCCGCGCTCGTCCCGAGAGTCAGGATGTGCGTGCGAAACGGCAGTTGAAACGTCACGCCGGGCGATATTGCGGTAATGAGATCGCCCTTGGTGTCTTTCGCCGTGAAAAAGACGTTGTCGCTGTAGGTCTCTCTCAGGGACAAGGAGGGATGGACGATCACCGGGCCGATCTGGAGGGGCGCAAGGGAATCCTGCGGCGCTTCCTGGGCTTGCGAGACCCCGGGAAGCAGCAGCGCCGATGCGAGGAGCAGCAGGAGCCCCTTGTGGGAGGAACGGATCATAGATTTCGTCTCCATTTAGGGTTTAGAAGGGGTCGCAGGCACGCTGCCACCGGCACCGCCGCTGGCTGACCCACCGCCGATACCACCATCAGTACCGCCGCCGGTCGACCCGCCGCCGGTCGGTCCGCCGATCGACCCACCAAAGCCTGATCCCCCGCCGATACGACCGCCACCGGTCGTCCTGGTCGCCCCGGTGCCCAGAATACCCGAGACGGCGTTGCTGATCTGGATCGCCGTGAAGCCGTTCTTGAGGGCGGCCGCGGAAATCGCTTCGCCGCTGGCGCCCGCCGACTTTCCGGCGTTGACGACTGTCTGCAAGTCCGCACCGGCCAGCAGCGCTCCGGACATCGCCTGCTCCGCATCCATCCCGCCCGTGATCGCGGCGTACACGACATCGGACACGCAGGCCGGGGCGCTGTTGCAGTTATTACACAGGAATTGGACGACCTCTTCGGCACCCATGCCCGCGGCCATGGCCTGGCTGATGATATCCGCGTAGGGTTTCCGTTCAGTGAGGGCCGCAGTCAACGTTGCCTGCTGTGCCTCGGTCAACGCGGCTGCCTGGATGCTCTGGGGGACGCCGAAAAGCGTCAGAGCGAGAACTCCGAGAAAACAGAAGGTACTCACCATCTTCTTCATGCCTCGACTCCTTGCCTTGGTTGTTGATTGGCTGGACAAAATCCATATCGACAGTAACACTATTGCTTCGGTAGCGCAAGCGTCACAAATGGTGAATGAAGTTTGCTAGAACTTCCGGTATTCCTTTCTTTGCCCTGAGGTTATCACCGCCGGTTGGGTGGGTGGCGACTTCCTGGCGATCACTGACTGCTGATTTGTCGAAACGTTCATGCTCCCGATGATCAGGTTGGAAATGTTCTTCACGCTGACGCTGCCGTCGATGACCGCGACGGTCGACTCCCCATCAGCCACAGCAAGGGAAAAATCGGCGGGGCCGGCGCCGATAACCGCGTGCTCCGTCTCCACACTGAACAGGGAATTCCGGAACCGCTGCCGGCCGACGATGAACCGTGCCCGCCCTTCCAGCAGTTGTATCCTCGCGCTCCGCCGGCTTTCCGCGGGATCGAATGCGTACTGGTTGATCCGCAAAACCGACCGGGAGGGGATGAAGACTAGGGAATCGTCGGCCAGCAGGATCTTCGTCTTGCCATTGCCCCCGGTTCTTAGAATGTCACCGACCAGGACCGGGTCACCGGTCCGGGCGCGCGCGCGGTTGTCGAAGCCGGGCTTGACGACAACGACTTCGCCCTCCACGACGGCGAACGTTCCCGCAGGCTCCCCCGCAGCGCCGGCATCCTTCAACGGAAGGAGAAGGCAGAGGAACAAGAAGCCGATGCGCCCGACCGCTGTCATTGATTCAATCATGGGCGGACGACAGTCTGGAGCTTGCAGATTACCGTGTCGACTTCAGTGGGCATACGGGAACGATCTCTCCGCCGGGCAGGTGTTGCTGGCGTGGATGCCGCCGAGCTTGGCCGCGGCGGGGAAGAAGAATCGGGGCGCTCGGGCTCGAAGAAGAATTCCCGGCAGGTTCGAGCCAATGAATATCAGCGTCCCCTCCGGATGGCTGATGCATAGGTGAAGGCGTTGAAATAACGGCGCCATGATTCGTCCGTCGAACCGAAGCTGTTATCGAAAACGAAGTGATCGGCGAGTGCTTCGCGCACGCGCACCAGTTCCCGAAGGCGCCGGCGGTGGCGGGGGTCGGCGATCGTCAGGTCGAGCAGCTCAAGTCCCCGCTCGAAAGCCGCCGCGCTGTTTTTCGCGTTTCGGCCGCGCCAGGAAATCGTCCGCTCGATCTCGCTGCCGATGTTGGCCATCTGCTCGACCAGCGGCAGGCCGAACCAGCGGCCGGCGGCGAGCTCCCGGTGCATGACGGTCATCGCTGCACCAGGCGCATCACGATATCCCGGATCCTCTCTCGCACGGCCGGGTCATCGACTCCCCGGCTCCTGTTGCCGGACCCTGGACGCAGGTTGATCATCGAGTCGAATTCCAGCCAGTCCTCGCCGGCGATGTCCGGGTAGAGGTTGATTCCCCACAGATCGCGCTGCGCCGAACCGTTTTCCAGCAGAAGCGCCTCCTGATCCGAGTGAAGCTCGGCATCGATTGCCATGATGCCGGCTTCGATATCAACCACCGCCTTGTCGAGAGTCCCGAATCCCCGTTCGGCCATGTCTTTCAGTTCTGCAAGATCAATCCGGTCTCGAACGATCTTCATCGCTCAGCCCCTCCAGGAACGGATGCCGCCGAGCTTGGCCGCGGCGGGGAAGAGGTATTCGGGGCGCCCGGTCTCGAAGAAGAATTCCCGGTTGCTCACGAAGATCGCCAGGGCGGTTTCCTTCTGCAAGGTACCAGCCATCATTGCCTCGTTCATGGCAGTCCCGCCAGCCAACGATCCGCCGAGGCGACCAGGATCCCCTCGCCTTTCCCGGCGGCCTTCCGGGAGATGCCCGGCACGTTCACCAGCTGGACCGCCGGTATCCCGAGCGCCTTCTTCATCTTGATGAGCGCCGGGGCGGGTTCGGTCTCCGACAGCTTGGCCTCGACGAGGACCAGCGGTTTCTTGCCGCGGACCAGTAGGAAGTCCACCTCGCTTTTCTCGCGGTCGCGAACGAAGTGCAGCGAGAACTCGCCGGCGCCGGCCTCGGTCCAGGCGGTCACGGCTCGGAGCAGGTGTACCGCGACGAGGTTTTCGAAACGCGCCGCCGGGTCGGGGACAGCTGCCCAGTCATAGAAATAAAGCTTCGGCTCCTTGCGCAAGCTGCGCACCAGGGAGCCGTGCCATGGGGTCAGCATAAAAACGAGGTAGAAGTTCTGCAGGATCTCGAGCCAGTTCTTGACGGTGTCGAAGGCGGTCTTCATGTCCTCGCGCAGCGCGTTCGTGGAGAGCAGTCCGCCAACCCGCTCGCGTAACAGGACGGCGAGGGTTTCGATCCGGCTCACCTGGTGGACGTGGGTCAGGTCCCGGATGTCTTCGAGGATCACCTGCTTGCGGTAGGTCTGGGCCCAGCGGCGATAAAAAGACTCTTCGCCGGTGTTGAAGGGCTCGGGGAAGCCGCTCAGGATCTCGAGGGCCCGCCAGGCATCGCGGGATGCGGCCCCGGCTGCCGGAAGTTCATCGGGGCCGCCGAGGAAATCCTCGAGGGAACGCCGCGGGGTCGTGGCAAGCTCGCCGATCGTCAGGGGGAAGAGCCGGTGAAGGAAATAGCGCCCGGCGAGGCTGTCGCCTCCCTTGCGGTAGAGGTCGAGGCGTCCGCTGCCGGTGACGAGGAACGAGAAGTCGGCGTGCGCGTCGTCGAAGGCACCCTTGAGGTAGGATTTCCACAATCGATACTTGTGCAGTTCGTCGAAAACCACCAGCGGCTTGACACCCCGGGGGCGATCGACCTCCTTGTAGAACGATGGCTTGCGCGTGAGCAGCAGGCGGTCCTCCGGAATGTCGTAGTTCCAGTAGCGCGAGGCCTGGCGCTTCCCCATCAGCATCCTTGCGAGCGTCGTCTTGCCGGTCTGGCGGGGGCCGGCGACAAACGACATCTTGTCGTAGCGGTCGAGGTCGGCCGTGAGGACACCCTGGAGGTCTCGGGTTATCATGCCTGAATTATTCAATGGTAGTCGAAAATTGTCTATGACTTTTTTCAAGATGCACTGAATATTGTCTGGATCTCGTACAGGCGCGAGATGTCGAGGGGTCTCGAACCGCAGGTTCGGTCCATTCGAGCTTCAATTGGCAAGCAGCCTCTTTTTTGCTTCCTCATGGGAAACAACATTACCCTCATCGGCGGCTAGGGTGGCTGCGTTCACCCGCGCGCTTTCGCTCGCCGGCCATGGTGTTCATCAGCGTGAGTGCAGGTTCTTGCAATCTTGATAAGGGAGAGCAGCGCCTTGTTGACTGCATCCGCGTTCGGGAAGGCTTCGGCAACTTCGGGCTTTAAAACGACGACGTTCGACGACTCCTGGATACGCTTGGCATACTTCCCCCGCACCATCGGACTGGAAAAATCCGACAACTTATACTGAGCGCGCTGTTCCGCAACCTTGGAAATGCTATCCTTCTTCATAGATTTTCCGCTCCCCCCTGCCCGCCGTTCGGGCACTGATGATCCTGATTCGATCGCCCTCGTCAGTATGGGAGATCACGAGGAGTCTTCCCTTCTCCGATAAACCAAAAGTGATATAACGATGCTCGCCGATGGAATGGTCCGGATCGGCGCCCGTCTTAGACATGCAATCCCTCAGCGCAGTAGCCGCTTCCTCGAAGGATACTCCATGCTTCAGATGATTCGTGCGCGCCTTGTTCGGATCCCACTCAATCCGCATCGCGAACTCCGATAAGTTTCTGCATCCAGGTGTTCGAGATGTTGAGAAAGGGCTGACCGTTGAAGCCGACGACGGAGATGCGGCGCTTCAACACGCTACGGCCGGTCCCCATCGCAGGGAACAGCCGGAAAACGGACAGCGGTGGCTGCGTTCACGGTGCAATTGGAATACCGTATCATAGGAGAATAATCAAGGAATTACGACAAGTTAGGCGAGTTAGCGGATCAAAAGAGGCCGCGGTGGCCGGCGATGGAAATCTTGGCGTTCTTGTCCATTGCTTGCTAATCCCGCACCCGGAGTCTCTTCTTCCATGCGGTGAAGCGCCCGCGGTCGAAATCCGGCAATGCCTCCAGACGGCCGGCATCCACGAGGTCCTGCGGGCCTCCGGCGCGGAGCTTCATCGCAGCCAGCGCCTCGACCCGCACGCTCGGGACGCCGACCCCCTGCCAGGGCACGATCGAGGCTTCCTCAAGCATGGCGGCTTCCCAGGTGCGATGGGCGATCAGGATATCGACGCCGACACCGCCGCGCGTCATCCGCAGCAGCTCCGGAACCGGGTCGCCGGGGTGGCGGGCGTGATCGATGAGGGTCCACCCCTTGAGAACGAGCGCTTCGGCGACCCAGGCGGCGGGACGGCCTTCCGCAAGGTCGGCGAGGACGTCGATGTCCAGCGTCGCCCGCGGCGCGCCCCAGACAGCGAGCGCGAGCCCGCCGCACAACGCCCAGCGTCCCAGCGTCCCAGCGTCCCTGCCTCGACCAGCTCATTGAGGTCGGCAGCGACGGTCCGCAGAACTTCTGCGCGGGTCACGCCTGTTCCTCAAGCGTGGATCGTCCCGCGGCAGCCAGTTCCTCGCACAGGTCGGAGAGCTCCAGCGCGAGCGTCAGCCGTTCCGCGGGCGTCATCTGCAGTTCCACGCTCTCGCGAGCGGCGCGCGAGCTTTCGATGGCGCGTGACCCACGGATAGCTCGGTCGCTTCCCGGCGGGCGGTGCGTCACCGGGGCGGGTTGTGTCGCTGATTGCCTCCGGGGATGCGCCGGGTTCGGAATATTCACAAGCTACCGCCGGTCCCCATCACCGGGGACTGCCGGAAAACGGACAGCGGTGGCTGCGTTCACGGTGTAAAAACAATATTGGTTCACAGAATAATTATCAAGTAATTACGGTAAGTTACGCAAGTTCGCGGAGCTCGCGGGAAGGTATCATGGGCAATTGGGCAGGAAGAAAGTTCCACGGGATGATCGCGACGGAATCACGCCGGTGCTCGCGTTCGCCGCCGTAGATCAGCCAGGCGGGGTGAACGGGGGTTCCCGAGAGCGCCAGCCACTGCTTCAGTCCCGTGAAGAAATCCGGGACGATGGTCTGCCCCGACTTGATCTCGACCGGCGTCAGGTCGTCGCCGTTCTCGAGCAGCAGGTCGATCTCCAGCCCCTTGCTGTCGCGCCAGAAGAACAGGTTTGTCGGCTGACCGTCGTTCAGTCTCTGCTTCAGGAACTCGTTGACCACGAGCGTCTCGAAGAGCGCCCCTCGCTGCGCGTGAAAACGAGCCTGCTCCGGTTCCCGCACCCCCAGCAGCCAGGCGGCCAGCCCCACGTCGCAGAAGTAGAGCTTGGGGGTCTTCACGATGCGCTTGTTGAAGTTGCGATAGTGCGGGCGCAACAGGTGAATGATGTAGCTTGCCTCGAGCACCGAGATCCAGGCGGCGGCGGTGTTGTGGCTGATGCCGCAGTCCGCCGCAAGAGCGGAAAGGTTGAGCAATTGCCCGGTGCGGGCGGCGCACATCTTCACGAATCTCTGGAAGGCAGAGAGGTCGCGCACATTGATCAGCTGGCGCAGATCGCGCTCGACATAAGTGGCGATGTAGGCGGCGAACCAGTCGCTGGAGGAAACCAGGCGGTCGTACAGCGGGGGGTAGAAGCCCTGCACTAAATACTCGTCGAGCGTGGCAAGAGGACGGACCGCATCGCGCAGCTCGGAGAGCGAGAAAGGGAGGAGTTGGAGCAGACCCACCCGGCCCGCCAGAGACTGGGTTATCCCCGAGAGCAACCCGAATTGCTGCGAACCAGTGAGGATCCACGCCCCGGGTGCGCCTTTCTCATCGACGCGGGTCTGCAGATACGAGAAGAACTGCGGGGCGCGCTGCGCCTCGTCGATGATAGCGCCGAGCGGGTGGGCTGCCAGGAGACCGCGCGGGTCGGATTCGGCCAGAGCGAGAATGTCCGGGTCTTCCAGCGACAGGTAGGATTTGTCGGGGAAGGACTGCCGCCGAGGGTCGTCTTGCCGGACTGTCGCGGGCCGGTGATCGCGACGATAGGAAAGCCGCGGGCCAATCGGTGCAGCGTTGCCGTTGAACTTCTCGCTATCATATCAACAAGTTATACATTTCGGTACACATTGTCAACTGCACTTACAATATGTATTAAATATGACGGCCTACCTCTTCGCCTGCAAGTTGCGCAAGCTCGCGGGGCCGGCGAGACCGTCGCGCAGCAGCGTGAACAGTTCCAGCGGCGTGGTGCGGGCGTTCACGGCGACGTTGTAGAGCTGGTCAATCGGGAACAATCTCTCCGCCGGCCAGGTGTTGTTGGCGTGGGTGCCGCCGACCTTGGCCGGGGGGGGGAAGAGGTATTCGGGGCGCTCGGGCTCGAAGAAGAATTTCCGATTGCTCACGAGCTACCGCCGGTCCCCATCGCAGGGGACAGCCGGAAAGTACGTTCAGAAGGCGTGTTCAAGCGACACACGCTCGAAAAACCTTGCCAACCTCCTGGAAAGTCACTGAATGTTCCCTGAGTCTGGTTCGCGCCTCTTCAATCTTCCGCATCGCTTTCCTGTCGAAGTAACTCTCTCCACAGTTTTTGCACGAGAGGGCTTCGACGTCCACGAGGAAGATGTTGTCGCCGATCCGGATCTCCTCATCGACGCGCTTCTCGACGATATCTGGACTGTGGCACACCACGCACTTCATGGGAGCCTCCTTTCGTAACCGATCCAGCGTTGCGGATCGGGATGGTACACCGTCACAATAATCGTAAAATTCTCTTCCGCACTATGGGCCATACCATGTGGATCGGACGACCTGCGTCCGTCGTCCCGAAAATGAGGCAGCTCGGGTAGGGAGAGTCATCTGGGTAATCCTCGATAATCCTCCCCGAAGCCACGGCCTCAGCCACCTCGCGGTCCAAGATTTCTCCAAACTCCTCGAGTTGCATCTCTGACTTCGCGTGGCGGGAATAGAAGACTCTTTCGCTGATGAAGTGATCTTGGATCTTTTCTAAAGTGTCAGCCATTGGCAGACGCGACTTCACCGGTGCGGTCATGGCCGAGGCCGACGACGGAGATGCGGCGCTTCAACAGGCTACCGCCGGTCCCCATCGCAGGGGACTGCCGGAAAGCGGGTACAGAAGGTGCGTTCACAGAGCGTCGGTAGTCAATGATGGCTCAGAAACATCTCAGGCTCATACTCGCACCGAAAAAGAGTTTCAAGAGGGAATTTTTTCGAGGCATCCAGTATTTCGATTCCTACCACAGCCCCATCCTCGGTAACATCGAGGTTGGCCTCCGCGGCAAGCTCTATGACGCCGGAAGGGACAAGATCGGAAAGCTGAATGTATGCGGTGTCGACTTGGTCGTCGTAACGGATTTTCATTGGCTCCGCTCCTTTTTCACCGGGTAGGTTGTAGCAACCGTAACCGAACCCGCTTCTTCAACAAACACAATTTTCAATATCTTGTTCCACGATATCATAGAGCCGCATTCTTCGGCGTGAGTGTCTTGAAAACTGGATCGACCTGCTCATATGAGAACCTCGAGATCGCCCTTGGCCTGCTCAGGCCCCGACCAGGAGGCGGTGGTGGGCGCCGCCGACGAGGCCGCGGTGGCCGGCGATGTAGATTTTGGCGTTTATGTTGCACATAGCCTTCTTCCTTTTCATCGCAAAGCGATCGAAATCCCTTCACGCCGCACAATCTCTATGATCGGCGATCCCTGGTCCTCAAGCCACTGGGTACGGCCAACCGCGAGCGGTTCTATGCGGTTGTCAGTTATTGCGCGCAGGGCCCAGAGCTTTCGTACCCACGCACGGCTTCCCTTGCGATCGAATTCAGGCGCGATGACCGCCAAATCGATGTCGCTATCGACTCCGGCAGTCCCTTTGGCGTACGACCCGTAGAGCAATACGCTTTCCACGTGGATTCCCGCAGATTTGGCCTCACGGATAAAATGTCTTATGGTTTGAGCAATCTTTCTGTCAACCATTTCAGCACATCCTCCGCCTTTTTCATTTCCCGCAGGCATTCTGCGGCCGGAACCGGCACCGCAGAAGGATCCGGATAACGCCCTTCCAACTGGTAGAGGTCGAAGTGACCGAGGAAGATCGATCTGCGGCGGGTGGGTTTCAGGCCTGCCTTTTCGGCGAGTGCGGTCAATCGGTGAATCCGTGGCGGGAGATCGCCAGTCATTCGACAGACATGGGCTTTGAGCATTTTCTCGAGGGACAGGTGGGCCAGGAAGAGCCCATGACGGTACTTGCCCAGCTTGACCAAGGCTTGCGCTGCATCGAGGTCTTCGAGCGCGCTCCTGCGCCAGTAATCAATCTGTTTGTCTACGTCCACGGTGGCTTACCCGCCCCCATGAGGAAGACGTATTCGGGGCGCTCGGTCTCAAAGAGGAATTCCCGGTTGCTCACAAGCTACCGCCGGGCCCCATCGCAGGGGACTGCCGGCAAGCGCGTCCTAAGGATGCGTTCACTCTGCGAACAAGGATACGGCATTGTTGATAAATTATAAACTTTATTCATGGGTTAGCTGACGGTCTGCGTCACATTCCACAATCCTGGCGATTGTCTTCAAAGCTGTTTCCTTGTCAGCATCTGTTAGTTCCCGGAAAGCACCTTGAACAGGGGGCTGCCCGCTGCACGACGATCGAACGTCCAGGTGGCGTCCGCCGATTCCTCTCTTCCGCACAGCCCGATCACGTAATCGGCATAGTCCGCCGGGCCGACCTCGTAGCGATTGGGGGCCTGCCAAGCCAGGTCCGAACGCTCCACCCGCAGGTCCTGCGAACCAAGAACCTTCCTCAGAATCCCCGCGACCTGTTCTCGCCGATAGCGGTAACCGCTCTCGAGAACCCAGACCAACTCGCACATCACCACGAGTGCGATCACTCCCGGGGAGTCCGGTTTGCAGGACGATTCGATGAGCTTCGTTGCAGCGGCGGCTTGGCGGGCGTCGTCCCGAACGATGTAGCGCAGCAGCACGTTCGTGTCCAGCGCGATCACCGTCCGGCTCTCCTGGCTCCCTTCGCGATCGCGAGGTCCATCTCCTCGAGCGACAACACCTTCCTCGGCTTCGGCAAGGCACCTTTGAGGTCCCTCACCGACCCTCCGACAACGACTACCTCCATCCGGTCATCGCCCCGGACGGTAATCACAGAATCTTCTTCAACGCCGCGGTGACGCCGGCGCGGATCTCCGGCCACCCTGCCGGGGCAAGCATGATCGGCAGCGGCTCGGCCTCGGCGTCGTCGAAGTAGCACAGACCATAAATGACGGACGAGATGTCGTTCACCGAGAACTTCTTTCGGTAGTCGGTCAGCATGGCGGGCAGGCGCCGCCGGTGGGCGAGCAATGCCCAGAGGTCGACGAAATCCTTCCGGGACCCGCGCTGGGCGATCGCGGCGAGTTTCATGCAGGCGATGTCCCGAATGCCTGCAATGGGGCACCGGGCCTCGGGCCAGCTCATCGTCCTCGTCAGCAGCGGATACCTGAATTCCAGAAAGCTCACTCGCACGCGATTGACCCGGGCGTGCAGGGTGCCCCGGGAGACGCTCGAGACTTCGAGCCTGATGCCGCTGTCCCGTATGCGGGCCGCCAGGCCCAGGGGATCCTCGATGGGGTGAGGCGAAAACCAATCCAGGTCGACCGAGCGCCGATGTCCGTAGTGCAGCGCAAGCGCCGTACCGCCCGCCAGGTAGAAACCCTCGGCGGCGGCAACCGGGCCGAGCCGGGCGAGAACCCCGGCTTGCGCTCTTGTCATGACCTCCGGGTGCCAGCGCCCGGGGCCGATCAGTGCGGCCATGGCGACCTCCGCGCATCCTCGAGCAGGCGCCCGAGTGGGACGTCGAGCACGATTTCCCAGAAGCGGATCTGCCGGCGCGACAATCCTCCGGGGCGCCGGGCGGGGTCCGTCAGCCAGGCGCGCAGGCCACCGTCGCCCAGGGCGGCCCGCAGCCAGGTGACGCTGCGCCAGTCCCCGGCCTCCAACAGCCGGCGGACGATGAAATCGCGGTCGCGCTCCCAGGAGAGGGCTCCGAACCGCCGGTCCCAGAAGGCGGGGGCGACAAAACGGGGGAGGCGCTTCACGGGGGCGGGCTTCATCGCTCAATAGGGCTGTGCACTTGACTCAACCTCACAAAGTCATTGCGAGCGAAGCGAAGCAATCTCACGAAACGAAAGCCGATTTCGTCAGATTGCCGCGTCGCTTCGCTCCTCGCAATGACGTGCCGAGGCAATCCTGCGCGACCTCAGGGAGCAGTTGAATCAAGTGCATAGCCCTGCCGCTCGAAGTCTCCGGGGCATCGCTACCGCCGGTCCCCATCGCAGGGGATTGTCGAGAACCGAGCCTCGTGGCGGGTTCATCGTGGTCACGATCGCAACTTCTTTTCGATGGCATCCCAGATCTCGCCCAGGCCGAGCTGCTGCGCCCAGTGCTCGATGTAGGGGCGCTCGACATCGGCGCCCGTCGTCAGGAGGATCCCCGTGATGTCCCGAAGGTGCTTCTCGGACCCGCCTTCACGGTAGTATTCCATCTTTTTGATTTCGAAAAGTTCAGACGGCCCCATGCGACATCCTGTGAGCGACTTCGCGCCGGACGTGCTCCGGCGTCCAATTGCGATGAGTGTGCGAGAGGTGGGCCTGGAGCATGGAGCACGCTGACTCCCAGAGCGCGAAGGAATTTTGCAGGCGCTCGGCGGGTGTCTTCCGGCGCAGAACCTGCACCATCTCCGGGTCCATGACCTCGATCTGTCCGGCGTCGAGGCGGTTCGTTCGAATCATCACGCTGAGCCCTTCGCCTGGAGGTTGCTCAGGATCGCGGCG
>JANOHV010000240.1:0-3602 GCA_031406795.1 Candidatus Rokuibacteriota bacterium | reverse complement strand
GCTCGTTCGCCCTGAGGAGTTCGCCCGTCCGTTCCTGCACCGTCTGTTCCAGCATCTTGCTGTAATTTTCGATCTGCTTGTACAACAGCCGCACTTCCAGCAGGTTGTGGATGCGTGTCTTTACTTCGGCCAGATCTAACGGTTTGCTGATGAAATCCTTTGCGCCGGCTTCCAGTGCCCGCACCTTGTGGCCCGGTTGAGCGGTGATCACGAGGACCGGAACATAGCTGTCCGTTTCTATTGCCTTCAGGCCCTCCAGCACCTGAAATCCATCCATGCCGGGCATCTGCAGATCGAGCAGGATCAGGTCGTAGTGGTTTTCGCGATGCAGGGCGCAGACGGTGTGCGGATCCATGGTCGACGTGATGCGTGCATAGCCGGCGCCGCTGAGCACTGCCTCGAGCAGCTGCACATTGGCATCCTGATCATCGACGATCAGAACTTTGGCGTTGAGAATATCGGCTGTACTAACCATTCATTGGTGATCCTTCCCCTTCTCCAACGTATCCGGCAATGGCATGCGGCATGCGGCGCCCTGTCGAGTGCGCGCCACCGCTGGCAGGTCTGTGCGATCGGAGATTCGATAGCTGTTCTTGCCCGCGCCCTTGGCCTCGTACATGGCCAGGTCCGCGCTCTTCATCAGCGTGTCCACGTCCTCGCCATGGGCGGGATAGATACTGATACCTGCGCTGATGGTTATGCTGACGGTCTGGCCGTCGATTTCATAGGGTTGCGATACTGCCTCGATCACTCGTGTTGCCACCGTGGCTGCATAATCGCAACCGCTGACGTGCCACAGCGCTATGATGAATTCGTCGCCGCCCAGGCGCGCCACCGTATCTTCTTCGCGCACCGTTGTCACCAGGCGCCCGGCGACCATTTTCAGCAGCAGGTCTCCAGCGCCGTGCCCCAACGTGTCGTTGATCTTTTTGAATTCGTCCAGATCCAGATAGAGCACCGCCATAGCGCTCGAGTTCCTTCGCGCATGGACGAGGGCGACCGATATTCTGTCGGCGAGAAGTCGTCTGTTCGCGAGCCCCGTCAGCGGGTCATTCAGCGCCAGGGATTCCAGCATCCTGCCGTGGTTGCAAGCCAACTCGTGCAACAGGCGGACTTCCAGCATGTTGTGGACACGCACCAACACCTCGGCCAGATCGAACGGTTTGCTGATGAAATCTTTCGCGCCGCCCTGCAAAGCGCGTAGCTTATAGACCGGATGGGCGGTAACGGCCAGCACCGGCAGATAACCATCCGCCTCAATTTCCTTCAGGCTTTCCATCACCTGGAATCCGTCCAGCCCGGGCATCTGAAGATCGAGCAGGATCAAGTCGTAGCGGTTCTTGCGGTGCAGTTCGCAGACCGCGACCGGATCCATCGTGGACGTTATGGAAACATACCCAGCACCGCGCAGCATCCGCTCCAGCAGAAGCACATTGGCTTCCTGATCGTCGACGATCAGGACTTTGCCGTGAAGAATGTCCGCTGAACTTATCATGAGAATCGCAGCGTCTCAGGTGCTCTTGTCAGAATGGTTTCCTGCAGATTCCAGCGCCAGATTCAGCGCTTCCAGGAACTCGTTGACCTTGATCGGCTTGGTGAGATAGCGGAAGAATCCCGCCTCCAGGCCTTTCTTAATATCGAGCGGCATGGCACTGGCACTGATGGCAAGCACCGGGATGTGCGCTGTTATCGGATCTTCACGCAGGATTTTCAGTGCCTGGAAACCGCTGATGCCGGGCAGATTGATGTCCATCAGGATCACCTCCGGCTGATTGGCACGCGCAAGTTCGATGCCGAGATTCCCGTTCACTGCACTCAGCAGGCGGATGTCGGGATGACGCGCGATGATTTTCTCGACCAGCTTCAGGTTCGCCGGGTTGTCCTCGACATAGAGCAGGGTGCGCCGCGGTGCGCCCTGCGGAACCTGCGCCTGGGCCACCGCCGTGGGTTCGGCTCTGTCAACTGCAAGTTGCGGTGCGGTCGCCGAGCTCAGCTCGAACCAGAACTCGCTTCCCACCCCGGCAGTGCTTTCCACGCCGATCACGCCTCCCATCAGTTCTACCAATCGTTTGCTCATCACGAGTCCGATGCCGGTGCCTTCCTCGGCGCTGCCCTCTTGTCCGAGACGGTTGAACGGCTGAAAGAGCTGCGTCAGCTTTTCCGGAGACAACCCCGCACCGCTGTCGATGATGCTGATGCGAATGCGTCCCGGGGTGGTCGCGGTGCAGGTCACCTCGACCGTGCCATGCTCGCGATTGTATTTGATCGCGTTGGAAAGGAGGTTGATGAGAACCTGCTTCAACCGGGTCCGATCGGCACGGACGAAGTACGGGCTGTCGAACTGGGGAAAGGCCGGTTTGATGCCACGTTTTTGTCCCTGCGGTTCGATCATGTCCTGGCATTCCAGTATGACTTCAGCCAGCGACACCGGTTCCAGGGTCAGGGTCAGCATTCCGGACTCGATGACGGCGAGATCGAGGACCTCGTTGATGAGTTCCAGCAAATACCAGCCGGCCTGAAGAATCTGGTCGATGCTGGCCTTCTGCCCCGCGGTCGGCGGCGGGGAGTCCGACTCCATCAGCTGCGCGAAACCGAGGATCGCATTGAGCGGGCTGCGCAGTTCATGGCTCATGCTGGAAAGGAAATTCGATTTCGCGAGACTGGCCTTTTCCGCTATGGACTTGGAACTCTCCAGTTCTATATTCTTCTCGCGGAGCACCTGATCCAGGCGCATTCGCTCCGTAACGTCGCGCGCCGCGGCGAACACGCCCTGCAACTTCCTGTCCCGGTCGTAGAAGGTCGTCGCGTTGTAGGAAACCACGGTTTCCTTGCCGTCCCGGGCGCGCGCGGTGAGCTCGTAGTCGGTGACCTTCTTTTCGCTCAGCACCAGTTTGATACTCGCCTCGGCTTGATCCGGATCAGTGAAGTAGCTCTTGAACGGAGCGCCAATCAATTCATCGCGCGTGCACCCGGTGAGCGCTTCCATCTGTTTGTTGACGTCGGTGATGATGCCGGACGGATCGGTGGTCATCAACGCATCGACGTTGGATTCGAACAGTGAACGAGTGTAGAACTGCTGGTCGCGCAGGCGCTGAGCAAGCTGCTTCTGATCGGCCTCGATCTCCTTGCGCGCGGTGTTGTCGGTGCCGATCAGCAGGTAGCCGATGATGGCGTCCTGAGCGTCGCGCAGCGCCGTGACCGATACGACCGCCGGGAAGCGGCTGCCGTCTTTACGGATATAGGTCAGCTCGTAGATGTCCTCGATCCCGCGCGAGGCCTTGAACACCAGAGCCTCGAAGCCAGGCGTAATCGGGGTTCCGAGCTCGATGCTGAGCGCCTTGGCGCGTGCGATCACTTCCTGCGGATCGGAAATGTCGGCCGGCGTGATCTTGTTCATGACCTCGGCGGCCGTGTAGCCGAGCATGCGTTCCGCGCCGACGTTGAAGATCTGGATGACGCCCTTTGCGTCGGTGGCGATGCTCGAGAAGTTGGCGCTGTTGAAGATCGCGCTCTGCAGTGCCCCCGCCTTGAGCAGCGCCTCTTCCGCCTGCTTGCGCGCCGTGTTGTCCGTGCCGATCAGCAGATAGCCGATGATGGCGTCC
>JANOHV010000228.1:0-12226 GCA_031406795.1 Candidatus Rokuibacteriota bacterium | reverse complement strand
TGCTGGCGGCGTTTCTGCTGTTCGCCGTCCCGGTCTACCACGTGGTCATCCGCAAGGAGGAGGTCCTCCTCGCGGGGATCTTCGGCGAAGCTTTCTCGGCCTACACGCGCGAGGTTCCCCGCTTCTTCCCCCGGCTGTTCGTCGACGCGCAGGCCCGCGGGTCTTTCGACTGGGGGCTGGTGCGGCAGCATCGGGAGTGGCGCTCCTGGGCGGGCGGGCTGGTGCTGACGCTGCTGCTGCTCGCTCGCTGGCACTGGATGCCCGGGCGGTGAGCAAAGCGGGGGAGGCCGTCGTGATCGGCAGCTTTCTCGACCGGCTGCGCACCTACCTCGCGGTGGCGGCGAGCGCGGCCGCGCTGGTGCGCTGCCTGACCGTCGCGGGCGTCGCACTTGTCCTGAACACCCTGATCGTCGAACGCCTGTCGCGGTGGCCGTGGTTCGCCTTCGCGCGGGCCGCTGCCGGTACGCTTGGACTGGCGCTCGCCGCGGCGCGCGTCTTCCTGGCCATGGCGCGACCATCGCGGCGGGCGGCCGCCCGCAGGGTCCAGCGGGTCGAGCCGGATCTGCGCGACGACGTCGAAAGCAGCCTCGACCTGGCGTCGCTGCTGGCGGCGCCGGTCGCCGGCGTCTCCTCGCCTCTGGTCGCCGCGCTCGTGGCGAGCACCGGCGATCGACTCGCCGGCTCCCCGCGACGGTATGTCTCCTGGCGCGCGTTCCGCGCCGGGGCGCTGCTGCTGGCGGCGGCGGCGGGCGCGCTGGCGGCCGTCGCATTCACCGGCGGCATTCCCCGTCCGGCGGTGCGGGCGCTGGTCGACCCGCGGGTGTACTGGCCGCTCGGCCGGCTGCAGTTCGCCGTCGAACCGGGAGACACCCGGATCGCGCGCGGCGCGGATCTGCTGGTGCGGGTCCGCACTGCCGGCGCGCGTCCGGCCGGCGTGCTCCTCGGCTATTCGGGCGCCCCCGGGGAGGGCGTTGCGCAGATGGAGCGCGGCCCCGACGGTGTCTGGGTCTGGCGGTTCGCGGCGGTCACGGGGGAGTTCACCTATCGCGCTCTTGCCGGCGGCGTCGCCTCGGCGTGGTACCGGGTACGGGTGGCCGATGCCCCGGCGGCCGGGAACTTCGAGATCCGTTACACCTACCCGGCCTACAGCGGCCTGCCGTCGAGGAGCGTCCCCGGCGGCGGGGAGATCGAGGCGCTCAAGGGCACGACGGTCCAGATCGCTTTCACGACCAGTGTCGAGGCGGCGAAGGCGGTGCTGGTCTTCGGGAGCAACAAGGTCGCCGCGCGCCCGGACGGCGAGCGGCGTTACCGTGCCGATCTCTATCTCGACGGCGGGACATCGTACCGGATCGAACTGGAGGAAGCCGGCGGGCTCACCAACGGCGGCGGCGCGGAGTACGCCGTGCGCTACCTTCCCGACGCCGTGCCCACCGTGGAGGTGGTCGAACCCGCGGGCGAGATCGAGAGCGACCCGCGCGGCACGATTGCCGTGCGTTATCGCTGCGCCGATGACTACGGGATCTCGCGGCTTGCCTTCGTGGCGCGCGCGGCGGCCGGCGAGCGCCGCTGGGCCCTGCCGCTGCCCGCCGGTGCCCGCAGCGCGGGGGGCGAGTACGAATGGGACCTCGCCGCCCTCGGGGCACAGCCCGGCGAGGTCGTCAGCGGCTTTGTCGAGGCGGCCGACAACGACACCATTTCTGGTCCGAAGGTCGCGGCTTCCGCCGCGATCAGCGTGCGCATCGCCGACCCGCGGGAGAAGCGCGAAGAGACGCGAGAGACGATGGAGAAGCTCGCCGCGGAGCTGCTGCAGTTGTTGGGCGAGGAGCTCGAACTGCAGGCGCGCTACGAGGAACTCGAGGAGCAGGCCCGGGGTGACGAGGAATTCTCCTGGAAGGCGGAGGAGGAGGCCGAGGGTCTGCAGAAGACGGCGCGCGAGTCGGCCGCTCGCGCCGAAGAGATCGCCGCCCGGCTCGCGGAGGCGATGGAGCGCGACCCGGCGGCGCGGGAGGAGTCGATCCTGCAGGCGGAGCTGATCCGGCAGGGGCTCGCCGAGATGCGCGAGCGCCAGCTCGCCCCGATGCAGGAGATGGCGGCGGGCCTCGAGCCGACCGGCGCCACCGCGGAGGAGGTGCGGCAGAAGACCGGGTTCCTCGCCACGGCGGCCGAGCAGGCGGCACGCACGGCTGAAGATCTTGCGCTGATGGCCGAGGCGATGAAACGCGAGCGGGGCATGGGGGATGTCGAGAGCGGCTCACAGGAGATGGCGGGGGCCGAGGAACGGCTGCTCGAGAGCCTCGAGCGTCTCTCCCCGGGCGATCGGGCCGCCGCCGAAGAGGTGCTCAAGCAACTCGAGCAGATCGAGCAGGCCTTGCGCGAGCTCTCCGAGGCGCTGCAGGCGCAGAATAAGCAGATGCCCGAGGAGTTCCTCAATAGCGATGCGATCAAGAGCCTCGATCTGAACGAGGTGCTCGACTCGCTGGAGAAGGTGCGCGCGCTGCTGAACCGGGGCGACATCGCCGGGGCGCGCCAGGCGGCGCGCGAACTGGCGAAGCAGCTGGCGGAGCTGCGCGAGCGGTTGCGCCAGGCCGAGGAGGAGGTCGACGAGCGGAGCGCGCGGGCTCTCGAGCGGCTCAAGAGCAGCACACTGCCGAAGATGCAGGGCCTTGCGGACCGCCAGCGGGCCCTGCTCCAGCGCACGGAGGCTCTCGAGGGGCAAGTCGGACCGCGGCTCGAGCAGTTGCTGCGCAAGATGGCGTCCGAGCAGACTCCGACTGCGCTGCCACCCGCCGAGCCCGACGTGCTCACCCCCGAGGAGCGGGGGCGCATCGACGCGATCGCGCGCGAGCAGGAGGGGTTGCGACAGACCGCCGCGGGCCTTGCCGCCGAGGTGGCCACCCTGCGCGCCGCGCTGCCGTTTCTCCCCGCCGCGGTCGGGGCCGGCCTCGAGGAGGCGGCCGGCCTGATGGGGGAGGCGGGCGGCCTTCTCGGGCGTCGCGAACCGGCCCGGGCCATTCCGCCGGAGCGCGCGGCGCTCGCGGCGCTCGAGCGCGCCAAGGACCGGGCCGGACAGTCCCTGGAGGAGATGTCGCAGATGGAGCAGATGCGCAGGGGCAGTTCGGGCCCGCCGATGGGGTTCGGCGCCCCGGGGGGCAGCCGGCCCGGCGGTGCCGGCTCGGACTCCCGCCGCGGCAGTCGCTCCGGTGGGCGGCGCGGCACCGACGTGAGGAATTTTCTCATTCCCGGCCGTCAGGATCACCGCGTGCCGAAGATCTTCCGCGAGGAGATCATGAAGTCGCTTCAGGACGGCTACCCGGCGCGCTATGAGGAACGCATCAAAGACTATTACCAGAGGATCGCCGAATGATGCGCAGGGAGCTGAAAAGGGCCCATCTGCGGCGTTGGGCTTCGCCCTTCGTCACTGCGGCGTACGGCTCGTACGCCTCATTCCTCAGGGCTCGCCCGCCTTGCACCTGGACCCTTTTGAGCTTCCTGCGCGGTTCGTCAACTCGTGCGGCTTGCGCCTGGACCCTTTTGAGCGGCCTGGCCTCGCGGCAGCGGCTGCTGATCACGGGGGCGGGGCTCATTGCGTTGCTCGTTCTTGGAGGAGAGACGCGGGCCCAGCCGGTCACGGGCGCCGGCCTCGCACCCGATGCGGCCGCGCCGATCGGCGCCGTGCGGATCGCGGCGGCCGCGGCACTCGAGCGCTGGGACGTGCCGGCGGCCCGGGCGGCGCTTGCCGGGGTCGGCGTATCCCGGGAGCCGGAGGACCTGCTGCTTGCTGCGCGCATCGCTCATCAGGCCGGGGAGTACGCGGAGGCGGTGCGGCTTCTCGGACAACTGCCGCCGGCGGTCGCCGCCTCGGAGCCCGTCGTCGCCTTCGCGCGGCTGGCGGCCGCGAGCCGCGCGCTGGACGAGCGCCTTGTCTCGGCGGAAAGCCAGCACTTCGTGGTGCGCTTCGATCCCGAGCGCGACTGGGTGCTCGCCGAGCCGGCGCTCGAGGCGCTCGAGGCGGGTTTCGCGGCGACCGCGGCCTGGCTCGGCGAGCGCGTGCCGTCGAGAGTGCGCGTCGAGATCGCCCCGTCCGTGGACGATTTCGAACGCGTTTCCGGTCTGACGCGGCGCGACATCGAGTCCGCCGGTGCGGTGGGGGTCAGCGCCTTCAACAAGATCGTGGTGCTCTCGCCCCGGCTGCTCGCGCGCGGCTATCCCTGGCGCGACGTGCTGAACCACGAGTATCTGCACTATCTGCTGGTGCGCCTGAGCGCCAACCGCGCGCCGATCTGGCTCCAGGAGGGGTTCGCGCGCTACGGCGAGGCCCGCTGGCGCACCGCGGACGCGGCAGTGCTCGACGACATCGACCGCAGTCTCGTCGCGCGCGCGCTGCGCGAGGATCAATTGATACCGTTCGCGGCCATGGAGCCCGCGCTCTTGCAGCTGCCCTCGCGCAGCGCGGTGCGGCTGGCCTTCGCGGAGTGCGCGCTCGCCATCGAGTATCTGATCGAGGGCTGGCAGGTCGCCGGGCTGCGCCGTATGATCGCGGCGTTGGCCGGGGCGCCGGCGTACTCGGGCATGGATCCGGTGCTGCTCGCGGCGATCGGCGAGCCGCTCGCGCGCTTCGAGGAGGGCTGGCGGCGGATGCTCGAGAAACGCGGCTACCGGGAGGTCGCCGGCATCGTGATCCCCGGCTACCACCTCGCCGGGAGCGGGGAAGCCGAGGCCTGGGATCTTGCCGAGTGGCAGCCGCTGGCGGCGCAGAATCACCTGCGGCTCGGTGACCTGCTGCGCGCGCGCGGCAACGCGCGCGCCGGGCTCATGGAGTACGAGAAGGCGCGCGCGGTTGCGCCCGCGTCACCGTATGCCCACGTCAAGGCGGCGCGCGCGCTGCTGGAGTTGAAGCGGGCCCCGGCCGCGGCCGCGGCCGCTCGCGAGGCCGTGCGGCTGGGGAGCGGGTACCCGGCCGCGAACGTGGTGCTCGCCACTGCGCTGACGGCGCTCGGCGAACACGAAACGGCGGCGGCGGCGCTGCGAGGCGCGCTGGAACTCAATCCCTTCGACCCCTTCGCCTGGCGCGATCTGGGCCGGACCCTGCGAAAACTCGACCGGGCGCAGGAGGCGCAGAAAGCCTCGGTGACCGCGCTGCGGCTGGCGCCGGGCAACGAGGCCTTCATGCGTTCGGTGATGCAGGATGAATGAGAGCATGCGACAACGGGAACCGGATACGAGGTGGATGAGCGCATGCTGGGCGCAGGGGTGAAGCGGAGGTCCGCAGCGTCAGGACCCGCGGCCTGCACGGGCTCCGATGGTTACCTCAAGACATGCAAGAATGACGGGGTATTCCTTCAGTGAGGGGTAGCAAAATCAGCACCGTTCGCCCTGAGCCTGTCGAAGGGCGCTTGTGGATAGGGCAAATGTCCGTTCATGGTTCGACCGTTCGTCAAGCTCACGGCTCACCACGAACGGAACGAATTTCCGCGCTTCACTGAAGGATTACATGACAGGAGGCATGAGCATGGGTACACAGGAGTGGCGTGACGAGAAAGATGTGCAGCAGGCCGCGGAACTCGTGCGGGCGCGGGCGGCGATCCGCGAGCAGATCGCCCGCGTGATCGTCGGGCAGGAGCAGGTCGTCGAAGAGTTGCTCACCAGCCTGTTCACCGGCGGGCACTGTCTGCTCATCGGCGTGCCGGGGCTGGCCAAGACCCTGCTGGTGAGCACGCTGGCGCAGGCGGTGCATCTGTCGTTCAACCGCGTGCAGTTCACCCCCGACCTGATGCCTTCGGACATCACCGGCACCGAAGTGCTCGAGGAGGACGCCGAACGCCGCCGCTCCTTCCGCTTCCTGCGCGGACCCGTCTTCACGAACGTGCTGCTCGCCGACGAGATCAATCGCACGCCGCCGAAGACCCAGGCCGCACTGCTGCAGGCGATGCAGGAGTACCAGGTCAGCGCCGGCGGTCAGACCCACCCGCTCGAGCGCCCGTTCTTCGTGCTGGCGACCCAGAACCCGATCGAGCAGGAAGGGACCTATCCGCTGCCGGAGGCGCAGCTCGATCGCTTCATGTTCAGCATCTACCTCGACTATCCGAGCTTCGAGGAGGAGGTGCACATCGTCGGCGCCACCACCGCGGCCACGACCGCCGTCGCGACGCCGGTGCTCGACGCGGCGCGCATCCTCGCGTTCCAGGAACTGGTCCGGCGCGCGCCGGCCGCCGCCCCCGTCATCGAGTACGCCGTGCGCCTGGCGCAGGCCAGCCGGCCGGCGGCCGCCGGCGCGCCGAAGTTCGTGAAAGATTACGTCGCCTGGGGCGCCGGCCCCCGCGCGTCGCAGTACCTTGTGCTCGGGGCCAAGGCGCGCGCGCTGCTCGCCGGCCGCTACGCCGCTTCGATCGAGGATGTGCGGGCCCTGGCTCCCGCGGTGCTGCAGCACCGCATCCTGACGAATTTCACCGCCGAGGCCGAGGGTGTCTCCGCGCGCGAGATCGTCCGTCAACTCCTCGAGCTGCCTGCCGGGGATGGACGCTAGCATCTCCCCCCCCCGCGGCGCGCCCGGCCGGCCCGGGCGCTACTTCGATCCGGTCGTCCTGGCCGGGATCTCGAATCTCACGCTGCGCGCGCGCCACGTGGTCGAGGGCCTGATGGCGGGACTGCACCGCAGCTCCCTGCGCGGACTGTCCGTCGAGTTCTCCGAGCACCGCCCGTACAGTCCCGGTGACGAGCTGCGCCGGATCGACTGGAAGCTCTTCAGCCGCCAGGACCGGTACTTCGTCAAGGAGTACGAAGCGGAGACCAACCTGCGCGCGTACCTCTTCGTGGACGCCAGCGCCTCGATGGGGTACGCCGGCGCGGGCATCTCGAAGTACGACTACGCCGCGACGCTCGCGGCCTCGCTGGCCTACCTGATGCTGTTGCAGCGCGACGCCGTCGGGCTGGTCGTCATGGGGGCCGGCGCCCCGCGCGTGATCCCCGCCCGCTCCCAGCCGCACCACCTGCACGCGATCATCGCCGAACTCGAGGCGGCGCGCCCGGCCGGGGCGACCGACGTGCGCGCCGCGCTCGCCGAAGTCGCCGGCGGGCTGCATCGGCGCGGCCTGTGCATCCTGATCTCCGACCTGCTCGACGACCCGCAAGGGCTCGAACAGGGGCTGCGCCACCTGCACCATCGCCGCCACGACCTGATGGTGCTGCATCTCGCCGACCGGGACGAACTCGAGCTGCCCTTTCAGAAGCTCACGCTCTTCCGCGACCTGGAGGGGGCGCTGGAACTGACGACGGACCCGCGCGAGATCCGTCGCGAGTACCGCGCCGCGATGAACGAACACCTGGCCACGGTGCGGGCGTTGTGCCGCCGCAGCGGCGCCGACTACGATCTCTTCGTCACCGACCAGCCGCTGGATCGCGGGCTGGTGCGCTACCTCGCGCGCCGGGAAGGCTGACCCGTGGCGCTCGGACTGCTCGCTCCACTGAACCTGCTGGCCGCGCTGGCGGTCGCCGTGCCGGTCGCGATCCACCTGCTGCAGCGAAAGCGCGAGGCGACGGTCGACTTCCCCGCGGTGCGCTTCCTGCTCCTCGCCCAGCGGCGCTCGTCCCGCCGGGTGCGGGTGCGGCGGCTCCTGCTGCTGCTCGTGCGCTGCCTGGCGCTGCTGCTGTTCGCGCTGCTGCTGGCGCGGCCGGTGCTCCAGGCGCCGGGCGCCATTTTCCGCGAGGGCGAGCCGGGTTTCACGGTGGTCATCCTGGACACCTCGTTGAGCATGACCGCGCTCGCGGCGGACGCACGTCCGCGTTTCGAGGGCGCTCGCGATCTGGCGCGTGCGATCGCGTCCGGGGCGGGCGGGGAGCAGCGGTTCGCGCTGGTCGAGGCTGCGCCGCGTCCCGGAACGAGCGCCGCGACGTCGCGGTGGTTCGATGCGGCGGGTTTCGCCGGCGCCGTGGCTGCGGCCTCCGCGCGGCCCGCCGTCGTCGAACCCGCGCGCGCTTTCGCCGAGGCCTACCGGCTCCTGCGCGACAGCGGCGTCGCGCAGCGGCGCATCGTCGTGATCAGCGATCTCGCGCGCGGGGGCTGGGACCGCGTTTCGCTGGACGAACTGCCGCTCTTCGACGCCGCGGTCCCGGTGCGCGTGCTCCGCCTGGGCGGCGACGGCGCGCGCAACCGCGCGGGCGTCGTGCGCGTCGGCGCGCGCGGGGAGAGCCGGGTCGCGGGAGAGCCGCGCGTGGTGCGCGCGGAGATCGCGAACAACGGGCCGGAGGCGGTGCTCCCCGTCGAACTCTGGCTCGACGGCAAACTCGCCGCCAGCCGTCTCGAAACGGTACCGCCCGGCACGAGCGCCGCGGTGGAGTTCACGCTGCGGCCGCCGACGGCGGGTGCGCAGCTGGTCGAAGTTCGTCTGCCCGCCGATCGCTACCCGGCGGACGACCGCCGCCTGCTCGGGCTCGAGGTGGCGCCGCCGCTGAGCGTTCTCGCGATCGACGGAGAGCCCGGGGCCTCGCTCACGCAGAGCGAAACCTTTTTCCTGCAGGAAGCGCTGCGATCCGAGCGACTGGCGGCGACCCTGCCGATTCGCGTCACGGTCGGCGGTCCCGAGGCGCCCGCCGCCCCCATCGCCGACGGCACCGCGGTCGTCGTGCTGGCCAACGTCCGGGCCCCGGGCGAAAAGGCCGCAGCGGTGCTCACCGAGTACGTTGCGGCGGGAGGTTCGCTGCTGGTCTTCTGGGGGGGCTCGTGCGATGCCGAAGCCTGGCGGCTGGCGCTGTCCGGCCTGCTCCCGGCGCGGGTGAGCGCGAGCGAAACGGCGCCGCCCGATCGGCCGTGGCGCGTCGGCGAGGTCGATTACACCTCGCCGCCGCTGGCCATCTTCCGTCCGCCGGCGAGCGGGACGTTCGCGACCGCCTCGTTCACGCTGCGGGCGCGGCTCGATCGGCCGACGCCGGCCGCCCGGGTGCTTGCGCGTTTCGAGGACGGGGCGCCCTGGCTGATCGAGCACCGGGTGGGACGAGGGCGAGTCCTGTTCGTGGCGTCGACTGCGGATCTCGAAGGCAACGATCTGGCCACCCGGCCGGTCTTCGTCCCGCTGATCCAGCGGCTCGTGCTCTGGCTCGCTGGCAGCCTCGAGGAGGCCGCGGATGTCGAACACATCGCCGGCGAACAACTCGAGTTCGCGGCGGGCGCGGAACTCGCCGGAACCGGGGTCACGGTCGAGACACCCGGGGGCGCCCGCCGGGAGCTGGAATTCCGTGCGCTCGACGCGGGCAGCCTCGCCGCCACGGCCGAGACGGGCGAGATCGGTTTCTACCGCTGGTCGCACCAGGGGCGCGCCGGGGTCGCCGCCGTGAACGTCCCGGCGGCGGAATCCGATCTCTCCCCGCTGGGCGCGGACGAAATCGCGGAGCGTCTGCGGCCGGTGCGCGCCGAACTGGTTGAAGTCACGCCATCCGGTGCCGCGAGCGACCCGGCGCAACTTGGGGTGCGGAGCCTGACTCGCCCGTTGCTGCTGGCGCTCCTGGCGGTGCTGCTTCTGGAAACCGTCATCGCCGGCCCGCGGGTCCGCTGGAGAGAGCTCGCGCGCCGGCGGCCACCGCACCCCGGGAACTAATCGGCTTCGTCGCCGCGCTCGAGTTCGAGCACGAGCAGGCGTCTTGTCCCGACGTGAACCCGGCAGCGCTCCGCCGGCCGCAGGCCCGCGACCCAGACGATACCCTCGCGGTCGCAGACCAGCGGCACGCGGGAACGTCTGCCGGCCGGGACCTTCGCGTCGATGAAGAGTTCCTTGAGTTTCTTGTCCGCCGGGAGCCCGAGCGGCTGGAAGCGGTCCCCGGGGAGCCGCGTGCGCACGGTGAGCGGCGGCTGCACACGGCGCAGATCGAGTGCCACGCGAAACGGGTCGGCGCCGAAAGCCCGCGGATCGAACCCGGGGGGCGCGGCGCGGAGCCGCGCGGTCACGGTGTCTGCGGAGGGGAGGGTGACGCGACCGGGCAGTTTCAGAGCCGCCGGCCGCAGCGGGGCCTCCCGCGCCGAGGCCGTCGCACGCGCGAGCACCAGGCCGGTGCCGTCGCTGCAGCAGCTGACGCCGCCGGGCAGATCCCACGAACGGGCGCCGGCGCCGGGGGCCAGGAGCGCCTCGACGTGGCGGCTCGAAAAGTCGGCCGGCGTGCGCGCGACGGCGCGCAGGGCCAGCAACAGCGCCCGCGAGAGCACGGCGGGGTGGGTGGCCGCGAGCATTTCACCGGTGAAGAGGTAGCGCCGCGCGCCGGCGGACGCGCCGTCGAGAAGCCCGGCCGACCGCGACGCGATGAAGTCGTCGTCGCGCCGCAGTTGCTCCGCGAGCGCGCCGAGCCGCTCGACGATGCGGGGGTTGTACTCCCGGACGATCGCCGGCAGCAGGTCCAGCCGGATCCGGTTTCGCAGATACCGCCGGGTACGGTTGGTGCGGTCGGTGCGCCAGCTCACCCCCCGTCCGGCGAGCCAGAGTTCGATGGCGGCCCGCCGCGCGCCGAGCAGCGGGTGCACCAGGCGGCCGCCGTGGCTGGCGGGTGCGATGCCGCCGAGCCCCGCGGGCCCGGCCCCCGCCAGAAAACGCATCATCATGGTCTCGGACTGATCGTCCGCCGTGTGCCCGAGCGCAACAATCGCCCGACGCCGGCCCGCCAGCCCGAGCAGGAAATCGAGGCGCGCGTCGCGGGCGAGTTCCTGCAGCGAGGCCGCGCGGCGCCGCGCGGGGGTAAACGCCGTGCCGAGGCCGAGGTGGAAGCGCAGACCGTGGCGCTTCGCCAGCGCTTCGACGGCCGCGGCGTCGCGCTCTGACTGCCGCGCGCGCAGTCGGTGGTTGAAGTGGGCGATCTCGAGGGTGATGTCGAGGCGCGCGCGGGCCGCGAGCAGCAGGTGCGCCAGGCAGGTCGAGTCCGCGCCGCCGGAGACCGCGGCGACGACCCGCGCGCCCGCCGGGATCAGCCGGTGGCGGGCGATGTACGCCAGGGTCGACGGGAGCAGCTGCGAAGTGCGGGACAATGTCTCGGGGTCATGTCCGGAACTGCGAGAGGGTCTTCTTCAGGTGCTCCGACAGCAACCCGAAGGAGTCGACGATCTGTTTCATCCGGGTCACGGCGGCCATGGTCTCGCGGGCCGCAGCCTGGATGGTCGCGACCTCGCTGACCGAACGCTCCGAGAGCTGCCGGCCCGCCTGCGAGCCCTGGTTCACCTGCCGCGCCAGCACCGTCGCGCTCTCGCTGGCCTTGGCGATGAGCCGGGCGCCCGATGTCTGCTCGACGGTCGCCCGGCGCACCTGCTCGGCCATGTCGCGCATGGCCTCGACCGCCCGCATGACGGTCTCGCTCCCACGGGACTGTTCGGTCGTGGCCCGCAGAATCTCGACCGAGCGGTCGGCGACCTCCTGGACGGCCCGGGCCACCTCGCGGCTGCCGTTGGCCTGCTCCCCCGTGGCCTCGGCGATGCGGGCGCTCATTTCGGTGGCCCGTTCGGCGCTGGTGATGATCTGCTTGAGCGCGGCGTTGGTGCGGCCGACGGCCTCGACGCCGGAATCCACGCGCGCGACGCCGTCGCGCACCAGCACGCCGACGTTCCGGCTCTCCTCCTGGATGCCGGTGATGACCTTGGCGATTTCCTTGGTCGAGTTCGACGTGCGTTCGGCCAGTTCGCGGATTTCTTCGGCGACCACCGCGAACCCGCGCCCGTGCTCGCCGGCCTGAGCGGCGATGATCGCCGCGTTGAGCGCGAGCAGGTTGGTCTGCTCCGCGACGTCGTCGATGACCACGAGAATCTCGCCGATGTTGTCGACGCTCTCGCCGAGCTTCTCGATCGTGCCCGCCAACGTGAGGACCGACGAGCGGATCGTGCGCATCTCGCTCATGGCCTCCTTGACCGCCTCGCCCCCCTGGTGCAGGGCGTTCTCGCGGACCTGTTCCGAGAGCCCGCGGGAGCTCTGGGCCAGCGACTGGACCTCCTTGACGCTCGCGTCGATCTCCGTCACCGCGGCGGAGGTCCGGGAGATCAGCTGCGTGAAGGACTCGACGTTGCGGGCGACCTCCTTGTTCGAAACCAGCACCTGCTCGACCGAGGAGGACGTCTGGGCGACGTTCTCCGAAAGGGCGCCCGCGTTGCCGGCCACCTGCTCGATCGCGGCGATCATCTCCATGATCGACGAGGAGGTCTCCTCCGAAGTGCGCGCCAGCAGTTCCATCGAGCGCGAGACCGACCGCGCCTGGTCGCTCATGTGGT
>JANOHV010000211.1:0-5746 GCA_031406795.1 Candidatus Rokuibacteriota bacterium | reverse complement strand
GGCGCAGCGCCTCCTCGAGGCGGTGGGCGGGCCGATCGGGGCCGCCGAGAGCCAGCGCCGCGGACAAGAGGGGCTCCAGCGGCAGCGCGCCGCCCCCGACCTGGCAGGTCGTCGGGACGACCGCCGCCCGCCAGGCGGGTCGGGTTTCGGGGGAGAGCCGGCGCAGGGCGCCGCGGGCGCGCCGCCGGACGGCGTCGACGGGCGCGGCGATCATGCGCAGCGCCGGTATTCGCGCCAACCCGCGTTCGCCGTCCAGGTAGAGCCGCAGGGTCGCCTCCAGCCCGGCGAGCGTGAGCTTGTCGATGCGCATCGCGCGATGCAGCGGGTTCTTCCGGATGCGTTCGATCAGGTCGCCGCGGCCGACGATCAGCCCGGCCTGCGGCGCGCCGAGGAGTTTGTCGCCGCTGAACGTGACCAGCGCGGCACCAGCTGCGACCGCGTCCTGGACCGTCGGCTCCCCCGGCAGCCCGTAGGGCGCCAGATCGACCAGGCAGCCGCTGCCAAGGTCGTCCATGACCGGGACCGCGGCGGCTTGCCCCACCGCCACGAGCTCCGGCAGTTCGACGGACGCGGTGAAGCCGACTACGCGGAAGTTACTGGTGTGGACGCGCATCAGCAGCGCGGTCTGCGGACCGATGGCCTCGCGGTAATCGGCCGCTTTCGTCTTGTTGGTGGTCCCGACCTCGCGCAGCACTGCGCCGCTCTTGCGCATGACGTCCGGGATCCGGAAGGAGCCGCCGATCTCGACGAGTTGGCCGCGGGAGACGATCACCTCGCGCCCTTCCGCCAGGGAGTTGAGGCAGAGGAAGACCGCCGCCGCGTTGTTGTTCACCGCCAGGGCCGCCTCTGCGCCGGTCAGGCGACGCAGGAGTTCCTCGCAGTGGTCCTGGCGCGAGCCGCGTTCCCCGCGGTCCAGGCAGTACTCGAGGTTGGAGTAGCCGCGTGCAACCCGTTCGATCTGCTGCAGGGCTTCGCGCGCAAGCGGCGAGCGGCCGAGGTTCGTGTGCACGATGATGCCTGAGGCGTTGATGACGGCCCGCAGATTGGCCCCACCCCGCTTGAGCAGCAGGGCGATCGCCCTGGCCGCCAGCTCCGGCCGGTCCCCGCCGGCGTCGGCCGCCGGAGCGCTGAGATCTCCCAGCAGCTCGCGGCGGCGATCGAGGGTCTCTCGGATCGCATCCAGCAGCGCCCACCGCGGATAGCCTTGCGCGCCGGCCTGCACCTCGGGCCAGTCCAGCATCTCGTCGACCTTGGGAAGTTCGCGGAAGAGCTGCTGCCTCCAGGATTCCATTGCGATCACGCCTTTCGTGCCAACCGGGCAAGTTGGCATTGTTCACAGACGGGCGCACGGCTGTCAAGTGGGGTCGGGATTTTTTCTTTGACTTTTTCGCTAGGGATGCCTAAGTTACCCAGCGACATGATAAAGAAAACTCACTCCCGCGCCGTGATGACAGTCGCAACCCTGCTGGCGGTGCTCCTGTGCACCAAGCCTTCGATTTCGGCCGCATTCAAGAACGTTCAGCTCTCCCAGGCGCCGCCGGCCTTCGCGCTCAAGGACACCACCGGCAAGGAGTGGAAGAGCTCCGAGATCTACGGCCGGGGCGCCACCGTGGTCGTCTTCTGGGCGACGTGGAGTCCGCGCTCGACCGAGATCATCGTCGATCTCGAGGCGCTGCGCGTGAAGATCGGCCCGGAGAAGGTGCAGATCGTGACCGTGAACTGCGAACATCCGTCGATTTCGGCCGCCGATCGCGAGGCGATCGCCGCGGCGGCGAAGAAGGCCGGTTTTTCCGGGCCGGCGCTCATCGACGACGGTCTGATCGCGTACAACGAGTACGGCGCGATGGCGCTGCCCTCGACACTGGTCGTCGGCGCCGACGCCAAGGTTGCGTTCCTGCTGGCCGGTTACCCGAGCACCCTGCGCGAAGACCTTGCAGACGCCGTGCGCAAGGCGGCCGGTTTGCCGGGGGAGGCCGAGTTGCGGCCGGTGCAGGAGTACGTCCCGAAGAACCACGCGCTGATGTATTACAATCTGGGCCGCCAGCTCGCCTCCAAGGGCCAGGATGAGAAGGCGGAGGCGCAGTTGAAGATTTCCGTCGAGAAGGACCCCGATTTCAAGAAATCACGCCTCGAACTCGGGCTCGTCTACAAGCGTACCGGCCGCAAGGAGTCGGCGCTGGCCGAGTTCCAGCGGGCCAAGGAGATCGACCCGAAGAGCCACGAGGCGCTCTACCAGCTCGCGGTCGTGAGCCTGCAGACCGGCGATTTTCCCGGGGCCGGCAAGCTCTTCGAGGAGCTGCTGGCCGAATTCCCGGAGCGCGAGGAGTTCGCCCTTGGCGGCGCTCTGGCCGCGAAGTATCAGGGGAAGGACGCCGAGTACCGCAAGAGCCGCGAGGCGGCCGCGAAACTCTCCCCGGCGGAGGCGCGGTATGTCTTCGAGATGGGCGGGATCGCCGAGTCGCAGAAGGACGAGGCTCTCGCCGCCGAATTGTACCGCCGCGCCCTCGAAGCCGCCCTGGCCGCCCGCTGAGCGGCGCCCGCCCGGAATGAAAAACCCCGCCCGGGGTGACCCGCGGGCGGGGTGCCTTTCAACCGACCCTAGACGATCTTGAAAACCAGGATCAGCGCCACGACGAGGCCGTAGATGACCAGCGACTCGATCATGGCGAGGCCGATGATCATCGGCGTCGTGATCTTGCCGGCGGCGCCCGGGTTGCGGGCGATGCCTTCAAGCGCCGCGGCCACGGCTTTGCCCTGACCGAGGCCGCCGCCGATCGCGGAGAGGCCGATCGCGAGACCGGCGCCGATGGCGATGGCGAAGAACTTCATGAAGCCTTCGCCGCCGCCGGCGGCGGCGCCTTCGGAAGCCGATGCGATCGCGGGCGCAAGCGCCAGCGACAAGCCGACCAGGCTCATCAAGAGTTTCTTGTTCATGTCTTATTCCTCCTTTCCCGAGGGTCTTTTGCGCGTCAGCGGCACCGGTTCCCTAGTGGCTTTCCGCCAGGGAGCCGGAGAGGTAACTCATGGTCAACAGCACGAAAACGTAGGCCTGAACCACCGAGACGAAGATGCCCAGCAGGATGATCACAATGGGGACCAGCGGGGCGATCGGCGCAAGAATCCACAACGGCACCGGACCGGCGAGGATGAACTTGGTGAGCCCGATCATCATGCCGACGAAGACCATGAGGTTCATGTGATCGCCGAACATGTTGCCGAACAGACGCAGGGTGAGCGAGAGCGGCCGCGCCAGGTGCCCGATGAGCTCGATCGGGATCATCAGCGGCGCCAGCCAGGGAGTCGGGCCGACGAAGTGCTTGAGGTACTTCACGCCGTGAGATTTGAAACCGTAGTAGTGGGTCGCGAGAAAGACGACTGCCGCACAGGCGAAGTTGGTGTTGACGTTGTCCGTCGGCGGCACGAAGCCGGGGATCACGCCGAGCAGGTTGGAGAAGAGGATCCAGAGCCCGAGCGTCCCGACGAGGTAGACGTACCGGTGCCCGTGGTGGCCGAGGCTCTCTTCGCAGAGTTTCTCGATCGTGCCGTACGCCGCCTCGAAGAAGGTGACGAGCGTCAGGCGGGGTTCGGGCACGATGTCCAGTCCGGGATTCGCCAGCCGGCGGCCGGCGACCATGATCATCCCGGTCAGGATGAGGAACACCATGGCCGCGTGAACGACGTGCGCCGGGATGGCGCTGATACCGGGGATGATGGCAACCCACTCGAAACTCTGCATGGCTCTCTCAGGCCTCCTTGCTGCTGGGTTCAACGGCGCCGCCGGCCGACTCCCGCAGAATCGCCGGGAGCAGGACGCTGGCGCCGACGAGCAGGGCAATGGGGTCGGCGACTCTATACTTGAGGGCGGCCACGATGGCCACCCCGCTGACGGCGTACTTGAGGAAATACAGGGCGTAGCGGGCGCGCGGAAGCGTGCGGGCGCCGGAGGCCAGAAGCGCGCGGGCGAAGCGCACGAGGTAGCGGTAGTTGAGCACCGCGACGAGAACCCCGAGAGCGACGCCGGCGGTGCTGCTGGGCGAGCGCAGCAGCACGCTCGCGGCGACGAGGAGCGCGCCGAGCGCCCAGGCGGTGCGCTCGATGCGCGCGACGGGATCGGCGTTCACTCCCGGTTGCTCTCCGCGGCCGCCTTGCGCGCGGCCACGATCATGTTGCGGAACCCGGCGACGATGCCGAACGCCGTGAAGATCACCAGGAACCAGGGCCCGGTCTTGAAAGTCCGGTCGATGAACCAGCCGATCGCCATGCCCACCACCAGGGCCGCGCCCATCTCGATGCCGATGGAGGCGCTCGAGAGATATTTCGCGAAGGGGACGGGCTTTTCGTCACGCGCCTTGAGTGCGGACATCACAGGCCCTTCAACACCCGGTGCTGCACGAAGAGGGTGCGGTCCAGGTCGGCCTCGCGGTGTGCCAGCGAGATGAACGACGCCTCGAACTGGGAGGGTGCGAGGTAAACGCCGCCTTTGAGCATGCCTGTGAAATAGCGGGCGTATTTTTTCGCATCGGCGTTCTTGGCCGAACAGAAGTCGACGACGGGCGCTCCGGCGAAGAAGAGGCACGAGAGCGAGCCGACGCGGTTCTGGGTCGCTTTGACGCCCGTCTTCGCCAGGTTGGCGGCGGTGCCGGCCTCGAGGTAGGCGCCTTTGCGTTCGAGGCTCTCGTAGACGCCTTTCTTGCGCAGCAGGGTCAGCGTGGCGATTCCCGCGGCCATCGCCAGGGGATTGCCGGAGAGCGTGCCCGCCTGGTAGACGGGTCCGGAAGGGGCGACCAGGGACATCAGCTCGCGCCGGCCGCCGTAGGCGCCGACGGGCAGGCCCCCGCCGATAATCTTGCCGAGGCAGGTCAGGTCGGGACAAACGCCGTAGTACTCCTGGGCGCCGCCGAGTGCGAGCCGGAAACCGGTGATCACCTCGTCGAAGATCAGCAGGGCGCCGTACTCTGCGGTCAATTGCCGCAGGCCCTGGAGGAAGCCTTCCTTCGGCAGTATCACGCCGGCGTTGGCGGCCACCGGCTCGACGATGACCGCGGCGATCTTCCCCTTGCGCGCACGCAGCAGCCGAGCAACCGCTGCAAGATCGTTGTAGGGCAGGTTGATCGTGTGCTTCGCGAGGTCGGCGGGGACACCCGGGCTGTCGGGCATGCCGAGAGTCAGCGCGCCCGAGCCGGCTTTGACCAGCATCTGGTCGGAGTGGCCGTGGTAGCAGCCTTCGAATTTGACGATGTCGTCGCGACCGGTTGCGGCGCGAGCGAGGCGCACGGCGCTCATGACCGCCTCGGTTCCGGAGCTGACCATGCGCACCATCTCCACCGAGGGGAAGGCCTCCCGCACCATGGTGGCGAGGGTGATTTCGGCCTCGGTGACGGCGCCATACGAGGTACCGAGCCTGGCGGCCCGGATGACGGCCGCGACCACCCGGGGATGGGCGTGTCCGGCGATCATCGGGCCCCATGAGCAGACGTAGTCGATATACGTCTTGCCGTCCACGTCGGTGACCGTCGACCCCTTGGCCTTCTCGATGAACAGCGGATGCCCGCCGACCGAACGGAAGGCCCGGACCGGGCTGTTGACGCCGCCGGGCATCACTTGCTGAGCCCGGCGGAACAAAGCTGCTGATTTCTTCATCGTCGCTTCAACTCCTCAACCTGGCAAGGGCTCGTCAAATCGCCGGTATAGGTATCATGGCATAGCGGGGTTGTCAACAACCCGGCGGAATCGTTTGCGGGCGTCA
>JANOHV010000205.1:0-8324 GCA_031406795.1 Candidatus Rokuibacteriota bacterium | reverse complement strand
GGGCGAAACTCGTGCGCCGCAAGGATGAGCTCGAACAACTTCTGGGCCGCCAGATCTACTCTCGGGTGGAGTGGGAGGCCTCGATGCGCCGGCTTCTGGCCCTCGGAGTGGAGCGATTCATCGAGGTCGGCCCGGGGCGCGTGCTCGCGGGCCTGATGAAAAAGATTGACAACAAGGCAGTTTGCCATTATGTGGAGGATGTTCAATCCTTGGAAAAGCTGTTCGGACGGCCCGGGGAGGTAGTCGAGACACATGGGAAACATTGAACCGCGGGTCGCGCTTGTCACGGGCGGCGCGCAGGGGATCGGGCGCGCCATCGCGGTCACGCTGGCCAATGCCGGGCTGGATGTCGCCGTCGTGGACCTGAACCCCGACGGGGTGGCCTCCGCCGTCGCGGAGCTTTCGGCCACCGGGCGGCGCGCGTTCGGCTTCACCGGGGATGTCTCTTCGCTGGCCTTCGCCCAGGAGGCGATCGCGAAGACCCTCGCCGAGGCCGGGGCGCTGCACGTGCTGGTGAACAACGCCGGCATCACGCGCGACGGGCTGATCATGCGCATGAAGTCCGAGGACTGGGACGCGGTCCTGCGGGTCAATCTCACCGGCTCCTTCAACTTTTGCAAGGCCGCCGTGCCGGGCCTGATCAAGCAGCGCTGGGGCCGGATCGTGAACATCTCCTCCGTCGTCGGCGCGATGGGCAACGCGGGGCAGGTGAACTACGCCGCCTCGAAGGCCGGGCTGATCGGGCTGACCAAGTCGCTGGCCCGCGAGGTCGCCTCGCGCGGCGTCACCGTGAACGCGGTGGCCCCGGGGTTCATCGACACCGCAATGACGCAGGCCATGCCGGCGAAGGCGCGTGAAACCCTGATCGCGCAGATCCCGGCCGGAAGACTCGGCCAGGCCGGGGATGTGGCCGCGGCCGTCGGCTACCTGGTCTCGGAGGGGGCCGGTTACGTCACCGGGCAGGTGCTCCACGTCAACGGCGGGCTGTACACATGAGGCGCGCGAAAATGCCCCATCTGCGGCGGTGCACTCCTTGCCTCCTGCGAGCGCAGCGAGTGGGAGGTTATGCGGCGGGCTCCAGCCCGCCTCATTCCTCAGAATTTGTGCGCCTTGCACCTGAGGCATTTTGGCGTGCCTCATGATGCTTAGTCCTGTTTCGATTGTGCTGATAGGCGATTCTTGTTTTTTTGCGTGCGACCACAACAACCAAGGAGGAGATTGCGATGTCCGTTGAAGAGCGGGTTAAGAAGATCATTGTCGAGCAGCTGGGGGCCAATGCCGACGAGGTTGTCCCGGAGTCGGCCTTTGTCGAGGACCTCGGCGCCGACTCGCTCGATACGGTTGAGCTGGTCATGGCTTTCGAGGAGGAGTTCGACATCGAGATCCCCGACGAGGACGCCGAGAAGATCGCCACCGTCGGTGACGCGGTCAAGTATATCGACGAGCACGCCGCCAAGAAGTAGGCGGCCGGAAGCCACCGCCCGCGGCGCCTGTGGTGTGCCGCGGGTGCTCTTTTTTCAGGGAGGACGAGGGTGAGCGAACAAGCACGCAACTGCGCCCTTCGGCGCGTGGTCGTCACGGGGGTCGGCGCCGTTTCGCCGTTCGGGGAGGGCGCCGGCGTCCTCTGGGAGGCGCTGTGCGCGGGCAGGTCGGGGATCGGGCCGATCACCCGGTTCGACACCACCGGGTACGAGACTACCATCGCGGGCGAGGTCCCGGGGTTCGACCCCGAGCGCTACCTCGACAAGAAGGAGGCCCGCAAGGCCGACCGCTTCGTGCAGTTCGCGGTCGCGGCCAGCCGGATGGCGATCGATGACTCCGGGATCGTGATCACGCCGCAGCTGGGGGAGGATTTCGGCTGCATCATCGGCGCCGGCATCGGCGGGATGAGCACGATCGAGGAGTTCCACACCGTCCTGATGACGAAGGGCCCGAAGCGCGTCTCGCCGTTCTCGATCCCGAAGATCATCATCAACATCGCCCCCGGCTACGTCTCGATGCAGTTCGGGCTCAAGGGGCCCAACGAGAGCGTCGTGACCGCCTGCGCGACCGGCAATCACTGCATCGGCTCGGCCGCCCGCTGGATCCAGCTCGGGCAGGCGACGGCGATGCTCGCCGGCGGCAGCGAGGCGACCATCACGCCGATGGGCATCAGCGGCTTCAACGCCCTCAAGGCCCTCTCGACCCGCAACGAGGAGCCGACGAAAGCCTCGCGCCCGTTCGACCGGCAGCGCGACGGCTTCGTGATGGGCGAGGGCGCGGGGGTCATCGTGCTCGAGGAACTCGGGCACGCGCTCGCGCGCGGCTCCCGGATCTACGCCGAGTTCGGCGGCTACGGGTCGACGGGCGACGCCTTCCACATGACGGCCCCCTCGCCGGACGGCGAAGGCGCCGCGCGCTGCATGCGCCAGGCCATCCGCGCCGCCGGGCTGGCGCCCGCGCAGATCGACTACATCAACGCCCACGGCACCTCCACGAAGTTCAACGACTCGATCGAGACCAAGGCGATCAAGACGGTCTTCGGCGAGCACGCCTGGCGCGTCCCGGTCAGCTCGACCAAGTCGATGACCGGGCACCTGCTCGGTGCGGCCGGCGGCATCGAGGCCATCGCCTCGGTGCTGGCGATCGAGCACGGGATCATCCCGCCGACGATCAATCTCGAGCATCCGGACCCCGAATGCGACCTGGACTACGTGCCGAACACGGCGCGCCGGGCCGCGGTTCGCAACGTGCTGTCCAACACGTTCGGGTTCGGCGGCGCCAACGCCTCGGTCGTCTTCAAGAAGTTCGAACCCTGAGCCAGGCTGGCGATCACTCGGCGCTCGAGCAGCGGATCGGGTACCGCTTCCGGCGGCCCGCATTGCTGGCGGCCGCGCTGACCCACCGCTCGGTGGTCGCCGAGCGGCCCGCCGGCGAGGCCGAGGACAACGAGCGCCTGGAGTTTCTCGGGGATGCGGTGCTCGGGCTGGCGGCCGCGCGACACCTCGCCGGGGAACACCCTGCGGCACGCGAAGGCGAACTGACCCGCATGCGGGCGGCGCTGGTCGGCGAACCGTCGCTCGCGCTGGCGGCGCGCGATCTGAACCTCGGGGAACAACTCTGGTTCGGCCGGGGCGAGGAGCGCTCGGGCGGCCGCGAGAAGCCCTCGATCCTCGCGGGGGGGCTCGAGGCCCTGGTCGGCGCGGTCTTTCTCGACGGCGGCTGGCGCAGCGCCTACCGCCTCTGCTGCGCGATCTTCCGGGGTCCGGCCGGCGAGGCGATTGCGGCGGGGCAGGCCGGCGACGCGAAGACGCGGCTCCAGGAGTTGTGTCAGGAGCGCCACCGGGAGACCCCCGACTATGCGCTGGTCGAACAGAGCGGCCCCGCGCACCGGCCGCTCTTCGTGGCCGAGGCGCGGTTGGGAGAGCGGGTGCTCGGCCGCGGCGAGGGCTGGAGCCGCAAGAGCGCGGAGCAGGCCGCCGCCGCCGCGGCTCTCGAAGCAGTCGGCGAGCATTCCGCGAAGGGAGACGAGTGACACCATGACCAATGACGAGCGTCCCACGCCCACCCCCCCCGGCCCGCCCGCGCCCGCGGCCCGGCTGCCCGTCGTGGCCATCATCGGCCGGCCGAATGTCGGCAAGTCCACACTCTTCAACCGCCTCGTGCGGCGGCGCCAGGCCATCGTCGATGACCAGGCCGGGGTCACCCGCGACCGCCAGTACGCGGTGGCGGAGTGGGACGGGGTGCCTTTCACCATCGTCGACACCGGCGGCTTCGACCTGTTTTCGGACGAGTCGATGGCGATCAAGATCCGCGATCAGGCCGCCGCCGCGCTCGCCGACGCCGACATCGTGCTGTTCGTGGCCGACGCCGTCGAGGGGCTGACGCCGCTCGACGAGGAGCTGGCGCGCACGGTGCTTGCGCGATTTTCCGGCAAGGTCCTCGTGCTCGCCAACAAGGTGGACACGCCGGCCCGCGAGCCGCTGGCGCTCGATTTCTACCGCCTCGGCGTCGACCGGGTCTTCCCGATCTCGGCGGAACACGCGATCGGCCTGGACGAGGTGATGGGCGAGGTCCTCACGTCCTTTCCGCGGACCGCCGGCGCCGCCGAGGCCGGCGCGGCGCCGGTCCGGGTCGCCCTCGTCGGCCGCCCGAACGTCGGCAAGTCGTCGCTGGTCAACGCGCTGCTCGGCGAGGACCGCGTCGTCGTCGACGCGACGCCGGGCACGACACGGGACGCCGTCGACACGCCGTTCTCGCGTGGCGACGAGCGCTGGGTGCTGGTGGACACCGCGGGGATCCGCCGCCGCGGCCGCATCCAGGCCGACCTCGAGAAGTACAGCGTGCTGCGGTCGAACCGCGCGATCGGGCGCGCGGACGTCTGCGTGCTGGTGCTCGACGCATCTGAGCTGGTGACCGACCAGGACGCGCACATCGCCGGGGCGATCGTCGAGGCGAAGAAAGCCTGCATCGTGGTCGTCAACAAGTGGGACCTGGTCGATCTCGGCCCGACGGCGGGCGACGAGTACCGCCGGCGCCTCGCCGAGGGTCTCAAGCATCTCTCGTGGGCGCCGGTGCTGCTGGCTTCGGCGCTCAGCGGCCGCAACACCGCCAAGCTCCTCGATCTGGCGCGTGACGCCTACCGCGAGTATTCCCGCCAGATTCCGACGCCCGAGCTCAACTCGTTCTTCCGCCGCGCGGTGGGCGAGTACAAGCCGCCGACGCTCCGGGGGCGCAAGATCTCGATGGGCTACATCACGCAGGAGTCGACGCGGCCGCCGACGTTCGCGGTGCTCGTCAACGACGCCGCGCGGGTGCACTTCACCTACCGGCGCTACCTCGAGAACCGGATGCGCGAGCAGTTCGGTTTCGGCGGCACCTCGATCGTCCTGCGCTTCCGCAGCAAGCAGCGGCCCGGTGCGGCGAAGCGCGAGGCTTTGAAGGCCGACGCCCGCAAGCCCCTCGACCGCAAGTTCAGCGGCAGCAAGCCCGCCGAGCGGTTCGTCGCGAAGAAATCGACCGCGAAGAAACCGGCCGGGAAGCCCGGCGCACAGAAATCCGGGGCGCGAAAGAGCGGGGCCCACAAGACCGGCACGCAGAAAACCGGCGCACACCAGCCGGGTGCCCGCAAGCCCGCCGCACGAAAACCCGCCGCGCGCAGACCTGCGCCGCGGAGATCCGGCTCGTGATCGGCCGCAGGGTCGTCGTTGCCGCGCTGCTGCTGTGCGCCGGCTGCGCCGGAGCACAGCAGCCGGCGACCCCCGGCGCGGCTCTTAAGCCCTGCCCCGGCACGCCGAACTGCGTCTCCAGCCGGGAGAGGGACCCGGCGCACCGGGTGGAGCCTCTGCCGCTGCGTGGTTCCGCGGCCGAAGGGCTCGCGGCAATCCGGCAGGTGATCCTGGCGATGCCGCGCTCGCGGATCGTCGCCGAGGGCCCCCGGTTTCTTCACGCCGAGTTCAGGAGCCGGGTGTTCCGCTTCGTCGACGACGTCGATCTGCTCGTCGACGAGGCCGCCGGAGTGATCCACGTCCGATCGGCGGCACGGATCGGGCGTTCGGATTTCGGGGTCAACCGCGCCCGCATCGGCGAGATGCGCGAGCGCCTGGCGGCCCTGCAGCCGCGCGCGGCGGATCAGCAGCGGTAGCCGGTAGAACCCGGCGGGAAACGACCGCCGCCGCGCGACATCAGATAGCGCACAACCACGGGAAGGCGGACTCAATTATGGCAGCCAGGAAGTTTGCGTTCATCATCATGACCTCCGAATCCCGGCCCGACGTCCCGGCCGGGGCCCTGCAGTTGGCGACGAACATGAAGGCCTTCGATGCCGAGCTCGATCTGTTTCTGATGGACGAGGGCGCGCTGCTGGCGAAGCCCGGCTATGCCGCGACGCTCGCGGCGCGCCAGAAGCCGGGCGGCTTCTCGTCCGTTGAGACGCTGCTGAAGACGCTCGTCGACGACTTCGGCGTGAAAGTCTACGTTTGCGCGTCGTGCGTCAAGCCGAACGGCCTGGATCCGGCGAACCTGGCCTTCGGCGCGGCGGTCAAACCCGGCTCATTCCTCGGGGAGCTGCTGATGGAACGAGAAGGCCTGACGTTCTAGCCTCGTGGAGGAGCTCAGGGGTTGGCGGATCGAGACCTGCAAGGGGCCCAAGCAGGGGTGCGTCAACCGCGCGGCACCCGACGCTGCGCTGGCCGCTGACCTCGACGAGGTCTTCCGCGGCCGCGATTTCGGCGGCGGCCTGCGCGCACTCGTTGGCGGCACGCTGAAACACCGTCACGAGTTCAGCGTCGCGATCGCGGACTGTCCGAACGCCTGCTCGCGCCCCCAGATCGTCGATCTCGGGTTGATCGGCGCGGCCGAGCCGGGTTTCACCAACGAACCCTGCCACCAGTGCCTGGGCTGCGTGCACGCGTGCCGCGAAGGCGCCGTCACGCACCCGGGTCTGTTGCCGATGATCAACCCTGATCGGTGCGTGCGCTGCGGGAGCTGCTGTCGGGTCTGCCTGAGCGGTACGCTCCAGGTGGTGCGCCGCGGGTGGCGGATCCTGCTGGGCGGGCGGCTCGGGCGGCACCCGCGTCTCGGCACCGAGTTGGCCGGCGTCTTCAGCCGGGACGGCGTCCTCGCGGCCGCCGGGTGCTGCATCGATTTCTACCAGCGCAACGCCGTCAGCGGCGAACGCTTCGGGGACCTGCTCCGGCGCGTCGGCGAGGGAGAACTCACGGCCTGCATCCGCGCGCGGGCGCCGCTCGCCGCACCGGAACCGCAGCGCAGGCCCGCCCCGATCCTCCGCGGCCCCGTGTGACTGCGCAGGCGGCTCAACACGTCCAGATGCAGGCCGCACGACGATCCGGCGAATGAGGCGGCCTGGTGGCCGCCGCAGTGAGCCGGGCGGAGTGGAACGCCGCAGATGGGCCGTTATCAGCTGCCTGCGAGCAGGCGGACGGTGTGGCGCGCGATCGTCAGCTCCTCGTCGGTCGGAATCACCCAGGCCGAGACCCGACTCCCCGGCGTCGTGAGCCTCGGCCCGCCGCGGCCGTTCGCGGCCTCGTCCAGTTCCAGGTCGAGCCAACGGCAGCTCTCGATGACCCGCGCCCTGATCGCCGGCGCATGCTCGCCGATCCCCGCGGTGAACACCAGCGCGTCGAGCCCGCCGAGCGCCGCGGCGAGCGAACCGATCTCGCGGGCGATGCGGTAGACGAAGAATTCGACGGCCAGAGCGGCGCGCGCGTCCGCGCTGGCGAGCAGTTCGCGCATGTCGTGGCTCGTGCCGCTGATCCCGAGCAGCCCCGAGCGGTGATAGAGCAGGTCCTCGAGCTGCGCGAGCGTCAGCCCCTCGCGCAGCAGGTGCAGCAGCACGCCGGGGTCGAGACTGCCGCAGCGGGTGCCCATCGCGAGCCCCTCAAGCGTGGAGAAGCCCATGGTTGTTGCGACGCTCGCCCCCGCAAAGAGCGCGCAGAGGCTCGCGCCGTTGCCCAGGTGCGCGACGATCACGCGTCCGGCCGCCGCCGCCCCGAGGCGCGCCGGCAGCGCCCCCGCGACGTGCTCGTACGAGAGTCCGTGAAACCCGTAGCGCTCCAGGCCCCGCTCGCGCCACTCGGCCGGCAGGGCGATCAGGCGCGCCAGGGGCGGCTGCGAGAGGTGGAACGAGGTGTCGAAGCAGGCGACCTGGATGAGCCCGGGGAGCCTGGCGGCGAGGGCGCGGATGGTGCGCAGGTTGTGGGGCTGATGCAGGACGGCCAGGTGCGCGAGCGCGTCGAGTTCCTCGAGGATGTCGGGGGCGATCACCACCGGGGCCGTGAAGCGGCGGCCCCCGTGCACGACCCGGTGGCCGATACCGCCCAACCCGGCCGCGGCGCCCGAGGCGTCGAGCCAGGCGATGATGCGCTCGAGCGCTTCGGCGTGGTCGAATTCCCGCGCGTGATCGCCCGTTGATTCTTCGACGGCGGGGCTGCCCGCAGCGTCGCTGACAACGAAGTGGCGCCGGTGGCCGACACCTTCGACCCTGCCGCGCCAACGCGGCGCCGGATCGGCCCCGGCGAGGGCGCGGTCGAAGATCGCGAAACGGATGCTGGAGGAGCCCGCATTGAAAACGGCGATGTCGCGACCCATCGGCCTGCCCCCCCGGTTCAGCGGATGTGTGCGCCTCCGCCACGGGGTGTATATCCCAGCTGCCGCGCCGGCGTCAAGGTGGACGTGGGTCTCGCGCAGGGCCCTGTCATCCACTGATCTAAGGAATTACTAAAGCTCAGCATTATTTGTCTCTGGACACCCGCTTGGTGTTTGTGTACGGTAATCGGCATGTTGAACCGTGAGCGGGAAATTGTCCGCACGGTAGTGGTTCGACT
>JANOHV010000199.1:0-14383 GCA_031406795.1 Candidatus Rokuibacteriota bacterium | reverse complement strand
TCTGCCGGCGCTTTCTTGGGCTGGTTGTTGATCTCCAGGGTGTAGTCGTCATGGCCCCTTTCGCTGCGGTAAAGGACGGCCTTCGGTATCTTCTTCACCGTCAGATTCGTAAATTGCTCGTGTAGGGGCGACCGGCCGGTCGCCCCCCCAACACGGAACGCGCCGCACATGACAAGGAGCGAACGGCCTTCGCCGACCTCGTCGGAGAGTTTCTGCAACTGTTCGCGGGTGAGGGTCTGCGTGGTCACGTAGATGAAGTCGGTCTCGGTGGAATGCCCATGCTGCCAATAGGCCGTATCGCTGGGGGAGTAGGTAAAGCCCTCCAGCTTGCAGATGGCCTCGGCAAGCATGGACGGGTTGTATTCCTTGCTGATGACCCAGTTGCCGAACTCATCCTTCTGCAGGAGCGACGGCGCAAGGCGGAAGTACCGGAATCCCCCGCCGCCTTTCCAGCCCATGGCCTCGGTGATGCCGCCCTTGTCCTCGCCATCAATGACCTTCTTCAGGCGCGGGATGATGTGCGTATGGCAGTGTCCGCCGAGTTCGACCATGATCCACCGCCGGCCCATCTTATGCGCTACCGCGCCGGTTGTGCCGGAACCGGCGAAGGAATCGAGGACCAGATCGCCGGGGTTGGTGGCGATATGAAGAATACGACGAATAAGCTCCTCGGGTTTGAGATTGTCAAAGACAGGTGTGTTCGGCAGCAGTTCGATCAATCCCTTTTTTGCTTCGTCGTTTGTACTAACCTCGTCGGCAATCCAAATTGTCTCTGGGGTAAGACCATCATCAGGATTTTCGTTCAGGTAGCGCTTGATGCGGGGGACATTATCTCCCTTCTTTCCAAACCAAATCCGTCCTTCCCGGACGGCATCCTCCATCCGCCTTTGTGTATAGCGCCAACAGTTCCCTTTTGGCGGCTCTAACTCCCTGCCAGAGGGTGTTTTCAGAGTATAAAATTGACTTGCTGTCGCATGACCCGCTTGCGCCAACGCTGAAATAGATTGCCAAGCTCCACGCGTATCGCCGTCTGGATTCTTGTAGCGTGATAAAACTTCTTCACTTAATTCCATTGGGTTTCGGACTGCTTCAAATGCCTGTTTATCCCTTGCATAAACCAAAACGTAATCGTGGTTGAAAGAGAATGCCCGCCTATTCTCTCGGGACTTGCGCTTCTCCCATATTATGGTAGCGACAAATTGCATTCGCCCAAACACTTCGTCGCAAAGCACCTTCAGGGAATGACACTCGTTATCGTCAATAGCGATCCAGATTGAACCATCATCCGTGAGCGTCCTTTTCAATAGCTCCAAGCGATCCCTTATGAGAGAAAGCCACAGAGAGTGCTCGATACCATCGTCGTAATGCTCAAATGCCGACCCGGTGTTATATGGTGGGTCGATGTAGATGCACTTGACCTTCCCTGTAAACTCCTGCTCCAGCGCCTTGAGGGCAAGGAGATTGTCGCCGAAGATGAGCCGGTTGTCGAAGATGTCATTCTTCCCGGCGCGGAACGGCGCGTGATGCGACTTACCGTGTCCTCAACAAGAATGCGCGGCTCCAGCTTCGGCCGGTTCTCCTTGCCGATCCAGGTGAGTTCGAGTTTGGTCTTGTCCATATGGCTCAGTTCTCAGCTTTCCGCGTGAATTTCTTGGTGCCTTTGCCCAGCCGTTTTTCGCCGGCTTTCACCCGTCGTTCGAGCTTTTTCAGGTCCTCCTCGGGCGGCAGCTCCTCCGGCTTGATGCCACTCTTGGCCAGTACCCCGCGCACATCCCGATTGTTCTTCACATGCTCGCCGGTGATGGACGGCTCGCCGCGAAGATCGTGCTTCTTCACATTGAAATTGGTGATTTCGGTCGCCAAGTCCTTGGCCTTGATGGTGATGGTGGGCAGGAAGTCCGCCAGCGGCCTGTTTCCGGGCGTCCCAAGCTTCTTCTTCATTTGAAGCGTGGTCAAACCACCGAAAAGAGCCTGGTCGCCCTTGCTGCGAATGCGGCCGAAGCCCTGATCGTCCACGCCGCGCTCATAGATGATTTTAGAGAGTTCGGATTCGGTGGCGACAAGTTTCTGCCGGGCATTCAGCCGCTCCACCAACGCGAGGCGCTCCTCCAGCAGCTCCTGCTTACGCGTCTGGATAGCGAAATAGCTTTGGGCAAAGGCAATGCTTTCCTTGCGCGGGTCGCCATTCTGGGCAATGAGGTAGCAGGCATAGCGGGTGAGCATGAAGTCATCAACCTGCCGTTGGCCGCCGGACCCAAGATCTACCATTTTGTTGACGTCAACAAAATGGTGAGTCGGGTTCTGTTTTGCCGTCAGGCATGAAACTCTCGCTTTCTCGATTACCTTCGTGAAGTTCCTCCACTCATCGTATTCAAGCAATTTTTGTAAGTCGCGGGCCAACCAATACTCGACACCGTTATCCTCGTACGCAGTGTCCTCGAACGATTTGTTCAGCCGGACTATCAATTCTCTTTCCATTATCAGTCCTTTCGTCCTTCTCCGGTTTGATGCGCAGAACCTGGCGGCCCTTTTCCGTCAGCCGGTATTTCTGAAACCGGCTGGTCGGCTAGCCGGGCCACGGACCAGATCCGCCCTGGTGATGTCGATCTTCTCCATATACTTCTTCTCCTTGGTCTTCTTCAGGACTTCAAGCCCGAGGGGCGTGATCCGATAGCGCTGCATACGGCTTCGAGACTTGTCCGGGATGGTCATTACCAGGAATCCACGAGTCAATATCTGCCGAAGAGCAATCTTGAAATTGGCTGTCCGAATCCTATAGCCCAGAACACCTAGCAGATCGGGAGTGCTTCTCGCTTCATCGGCGCATGCGGACAGGAGCCTGTGTTCGATGCCGCTGATGGGCTCATGGGCCTCGTCATGGGCCTCATCATGGGCTGCGACTTCACCCGCGACTTTGTGCCGGCCAGGTGCCGAATTGCTCCCCGCCTGCGCCCTCACGACAGGATTCGGGAAGAAGGTGGCGGTGACAAAGCCGGTCTCCTCGAACACTGGCTCGTTGTTCGTGTCCTTTACCCCGGCAACGGTGCCATCGTCACGCACGCCGAGCAGAATCCTGCCGCCGATAGTTTTGGCCATCCCCACCAATTCCCGCGCGAACGCCGCGGAAAGGTTCTCCTTGAACTCCAGCGTCGTGCCTTTTCCTTCCTGAATCAGAATTCTCAATTCTGCGGGAGTCATGGCTCAACCTCGCTTTGGTTCATGAACACATCTCTGTATGCGAGACACTCATCAACTGTAGCACTGGGTCGGTCCACTGGGTCGGTTGACTGGGTCGCTGACTGGGCCCCTACGCGGCATGGGAAAGGGTGCTTCCCGGCCGGCGTTTTTCTCAGCCAACCTCCACCGGAACGTAAACACCGGCTTCGACGAATGACGTTGTTGAAGTTGCTTCTCGATGCGTCCGATCAGTTCGTCACGCTGGGAGTCGATGGCGTCTTGCGCATCAAACAGATCTCGCCGCTTGCGGTTTCTGGCTCTCTCCAACGCCTTGATGACCTTCTGGGCTTCCAGTTTATCGTGCAGGGATGCGGCCAGCGCCGTTGTCCGACGGGCCTCCCGAATCTGCTTGTCGAATTCCTTGATCTCCCGCTCCAACCCCTGCTTGAGGTCGTCGGACCAGCGGTCGAGCTTGAGGACTTCCTCATCGAAGAACTTCCCGTTGCGCTCCTCCACCTGCTTGATCATGCCCTGCATCTCGGCTTGACGAATCGCCGAAAGGTCCGGCGCAAGGCCCGGCGGTTGGTCTTCGGTCTTGGCAGGCAGAAGCAGCAATTTCCGGCAGACCTCCGCGTCGAGCAACTGGCCGGCGTCGGTCTGCGCTGCGAAAGCGAGGAATTCCTCCGTGTCGAGTGACTCCACCGTGAGTTTCGAGAGTTCGAGCCAGCCCGAAGAACCAACAAGCGGTTTAAGAACACTGATCACTTGCCGATGCGCTGCATAGTCCAGCGCAACTGTAGCCGGCGGAAGATCGCGGTTCAGAGCCTGTTCGATAAGTTGAGCGGCAAGTGGATGGTCCTGCCGATAGAAGGTGTCGCCCGTCTTCTCGCTTCCTTCCAGTCAAAGTGATACCAGCCCTGCCGGGCGCGGGCGCCGGAATAGAGGAAACGTGGCCGGTCAGCCTCGAATCGGGCCTCTTCGTTCAACTCCGTGCGCGTCAGTTCCAGAAGGCTTCGTTCGCGGTAGGAGAGCGTCTCCAGTGTCTTGTAACGGTTTACGCGCAGGCGGGCACTCACATCCTCGTCGAAATGCTCGAGCGGCACCTCGCGTGTCTGGGCCATGCGGGACTGAATCTGTTCTTCCAAATCGGCCTGAAGTCTGTCGAACGCAGCCTTGATCTCGTCGACGTTCCGGCAGGTTTGATAGACCTGGGCGATGCGCCGCTCAATGTCCACGCCGGATTCGAGGGCGCCCAAGATCTCGTCGCTTGCCCCGAAGACGCCATCAAAAAGCTTGAACTTCTCGCTCAGGAGTTCCAGGACACGCTGGTCAGCCTCGTTGCGGCGGTTCAGGAAGTTGACGACCACCACGTCGTGCTTCTGCCCGTAGCGGTGACAACGGCCGATCCGTTGCTCGATGCGCTGGGGGTTCCACGGCAGATCATAGTTGACAACCAGAGAACAGAACTGAAGGTTGACACCCTCGGCGGCGGCCTCGGTGGCGATAAGGATGGTCGCGTAATCACGAAAGTGCTCGACGATGGCCGCCCTGATGTCCACGGGCCTGGACCCGGTTATCACTTCCTGCCCGGCGTGACGTTCACGCCATTGGCGATAGATGTTCCCCGAATGCGGGTCGCTGTTCGATCCGTTGATCAGCACCAGTTGATCTTTGTACCCCCGGGCGGACAGCAGATCGAAGAGATATTGCTGGGTACGCCGCGATTCGGTGAAAATGACGGCCTTCCGATGCGCCCCCAGCCGCTCGGCGCGCTCGAAGGCGATCTTAAGCCCCGGGATGAGCGCCTCACCCTTGGCGTTGACGGTAATCCTGCGTGCCATTTCTATAAATCCGCGCAGATCGGCCAGTTCCGCCTTCAGAATTTCCGGGTCAATCGGCCTGTCTTCTTGCGGATTGTCCCCTGCGGCATCCTCTTCCTGTTCTTCCAATTCATCCAGGAGTTCGTCCACACCTTCAACGTCCTCATCATCCAGAAGAAGCGCCTGGCTGGATGAGATGCCTTCAAGCCGCGCGACCAAACGGTCGAGCGTCTTTGCAATGGCGAACGTAGATGACGCCAATAGTTTTCGAAGCACCAAGGTGATGAGCGTTCGTTGGCCGGCAGGCAGGGCGATCAGTCCGTCGCGCTGAAGATAGGCGGAAAGGCTCTCGTAGAGCGCGTGCTCTTCGTCCCCTGGACGGAAATCCTGCGTCACGGCAACGCGCCGTGTGAAGGGGATGTATTCGACAACCTGTTTTCGGAGTGTCCGGATGCAGATCGGACGGAGGCGGTCCCGCAGTGCGGCGTTGCGTTGTCGTTCGTCCGCCGCCCGCACGAACTGATCACGGAACGAAGCGGCGTCGCCGAAGATGTGGTCGTCAATAACGCTGGCCAGGCCGTAAAGCTCCATGAGCGAGTTCTGGAGCGGCGTGGCCGTGACCAGAAGCTTGGGAGCATGAGCGACCGCGTCCACGACGCTGCGGGCGAGCTTGCTTGACTTGCGGTAGACGTTCCGAAGACGATGAGCCTCATCGATCACGACCAAGTCCCATGGGACGTGGCTGATTTCCTGTGCTTTTGCTGACGCGAAGTGATACGAGCAGACGATCAACCTGTCCGCCATCCCGAACGGATTGACGTTGCCGTTGGACACAAGGTCGTTGAAGATTTTCGAGTCGAGGACTGCCGTGGGGAGGTAGAACTTGGATTCGAGTTCCTGTTGCCATTGCTTGCGGAGCGTCGCGGGCACGATGAGAAGAATCCGGCGTCTCCGCTCGGCCCAGCGCTGGGCGATGACGATGCCCGCCTCGATGGTTTTCCCCAAGCCGACTTCATCGGCCAGAACGACGCCTTTGGTGAGCGGTGAGCGAAGCGCGAAAAGGGCGGCGTCAACCTGGTGGGGATTGAGGTCGACGCGGGCGCCCGCGATGGAACGGGTTAACGACTCGATGCTTTCCGCCGCCGCCCGGAGCGTAAGTTCATTCGCCCAATACTTGCTGTGGAACGGCGTTGTCATGCCGGGGAGTCCGCGGTGATAGCCTTTTCCCCCATCTTGCTCATCCCAAGTTCCCCGATAACCTCCGCGAGGTATACCCCAGAGGTAAAGCGCCGATTTCGTCACCTGTGAGGGCGCCCTCAAGGACCCCCAGACACCATTGAGGATCAGTGCATTGTAACATTCCATGGATATTCACATCTTACTGGCAGAGGGGGATGCGATGCGCCGGGATACGGAACTGCGACTGATCGAGCATTGACTATCCCACGGGATCTCATGAAAATCATTTCATGAGACAGAACACTCAGTCTGGATGCTGCTGCGACAACCGATGAAATACACGTTTCGTGAACTGGTCGACACGGCTGTCCTCGGGACAATGCTCGAGCGGCTCTATGCCGCCACCAACATCCCGTCGGCCATAATCGACATGGAGGGCAACGTCCTCAGCGGGGCCGGCTGGCAGCGCATCTGTACGCAGTTCCACCGCATCCACCCCGAGGCCAGGAAGCTCTGCGTGGCAAGCGACGTCCACATTGCCGAGGAGATCAGCAAGGGCCAGCCGTACGCGGTCTATCAGTGTCCCCACGGGCTCGTCGACTCAAGCTGCCCCGTCGTGATCGAGGGGAAGCATGTGGCCAATGTTTTCACGGGACAGATGCTCCATGCCGTGCCCGACGCGGTCTCGCGGGAGCGTTTTCGACGCCAAGCCAAACGCTACGGCTTCGACGTCGACGACTACCTCCGGGCCCTGGACGAGGTTCCCGTCTATCCCATCGAGAAGCACCAGGCGATCCTTGAATTCCTGTCCGGCTTCGCCCGTCAGGTCGCCGGTATGGGTCTGGCCAACCTGCGAGCGCTCGAGCAGGCCAAGGCAGCTGAGGAGAGCGAGGAGAGGTTCCGGCTGGTAATGGACAGCCTGGAAGCGCTGATCTATGTCGCCGACATGGAGACGCACGAGGTCCTCTTCGTCAATAGATTCGGGCGGGAATTGGTGGGCGATATCACCGGCAAGATCTGCTGGCAAACCATCCAGGCGGGTGAAGTCTATGCCTGGGAGCACCACGATGCCCGCAATGACCGCTGGTATTCCGTACACGACCGGGCCATCAGCTGGGTCGACGGGCGCACGGTCCGGCTTGAAATCGCCACGGACATCACCGAAGCAAGGCGCGCTCGGGAGGAAACGGACCGGCTCGAGGCCAGGCTCCGTCAGGCGCAGAAGATGGAGGCCCTGGGCACGTTGGCCGGCGGCATCGCTCACGACTTCAACAACATCCTCGCGGTCATCATCGGGTCCGCCGACCTCGTGACCCGACACCTCGCCGATGAACATCCGGCCCAAAAGAATATCGCCAACATCCTCGCGGGCTCATCCCGCGCCAGGGATATCGTCAAGCAGATCCTGGCCTTCAGCCGGCAGGACATCGTCGAGAAGAAGCCCATCTTCCTCTGTCGAGTCGTGGATGAAAGCCTGAAGACGCTGCGGGCGGCCACGCCGAGTTCCGTCGAGCTCAGGGTCGATGTTCCGGCCAAGTGTCATGAGACACCAGCGGCCTGTCGTCAGGTGTGGGCCGATCCCACGCAGATTCACCAGCTCATTCTCAATCTCTGCACCAACGCCATTCAGGCGATGCGGGAGCGGGGGGTGCTGCAGATCGCCGTGAGTGAAATTCAGATCGGCGAGGATGACGGCGACGGCGAGCTGCACCTGGACCACGGCATCTACGAACGGCTCTCCGTCTCCGACACCGGCTGCGGCATGGACCAGGAAACCATGAAGAAGATCTTCGACCCGTTCTTCACCACCAAGGAAGTCGGTGCGGGAACGGGCCTGGGGCTGGCTGTCGTCCATGGCATCGTCGTAAGCCATAACGGGAAGATCGTCGTCGAGAGCGAACCAGGGAGGGGCACGACCTTTCACGTCTACTTTCCCTCCCAGGAGGCGCAACTGGAGGGAACAGTCCCGGAAAGGCCGGTACTGCCGCGCGGAACAGAGCACATCCTATTCGTCGATGACGAGCCCCAGCTCATCGAAATAGGGCAGGCGTTGCTGGACGGCCTTGGGTATCACGTGACAGCCGTGCTGGGCAGCTCCGCCGCTCTGGAAATATTCCGGGAGCGCCGTAATACCATCGACGCCGTCATCACCGATCAGACCATGCCGGGCATGACCGGCATGGATCTGGCCGTCGAGATGCGGAAGATCAAGGCCGACGTTCCGATCATACTTTGCACCGGCTACAGCAACCTCGTCACCGAGCATACGGCCCGGGAGTTCGGCATCGCCAGACTCTGCATGAAGCCCTATCGTCTCCGGGACCTGGCCGGCGTTCTCCGGGAGGTTCTCGACGAGGCGGCAGCGGCGCGAGACGGCGCTGCGGCGCTATAGCCAGCGGACGCCGTGGATCGCCGCCCCGAAAGCCGGTCCGCCGTCGTTCAGACCGAAGGTCACGCCGGTTCGTCTTGCCGAAGACCTTCGAGGCACCGCTTACTAGGCGCGCTTCTTGCGCCTTATCGTAGTGCGAGTCAGCGTCAATTACTTGGATTCCTCCGTATTGGCGACGGGAGTCTGCTCCGGAGTATTTTGGCCCCCATGACCCAACTGACGGCCCATTTCGACATGTTCTTCCTCGTGCTCCACGTTCCCCTTATCGTGACTGTCTCCATGACCACCGCGCATGGAAGCCATGCCGAATACCATCATGCCTACCATCATCACGACCATAACAATTGTTACAACTTCGCCTCTTTGATTATTCATTTAGCCCTCCTCTGCACTCTGCAAAACGGCAGTTGCGGCCACCAGGCCGACCTCCCCCGTAGCGGAACGCTGTAGGCAGAGAAACTGTATGTCGGTGTGGGCGCCCATTGTCTACAGCCATCGCACGACGCCGATTGTCGCACCGAATGCCGGTCCTCCGTTGTTCAAGCCGAACGTCACATTGCCGGTGAGGGCATAGTCCCTGTTGAAGAGGTGAAAAGCCCCGAGGCTCGCTTCAAGAGGATCCTCTGCGCCGGAAACCGTGGCTCCCCGACCTTCAAGCGACGCGAACACGTTTGTCAGGCCGAAGACCTTCGACACGCCGATACCGGCGAGCGGGATGTCTTTGTAGGAAAAGCCGGGAGGTTCCCCGGTGAAGATATACCCTCCCGTCACAGAAAGTTTGAGCCCCAGGAGCTTCTGGTGGAGACCGGCGAAGACGCCGTAATCCGTCTGGCCAGTGCCAAGACCCTTCGCATCGTCAGCCGTGGGCAGTTTCACCGCCGCGGCACAGCTGATCGAGGATCCGCCGCTGGTCTCCCGAAGGAGCAACGCACCGGCCCGCAGGATGACATCGCCCAAGCCCGTCTCGGTTTCGCTCGATCCGCTGGTCTTCAAAGCAAGGGAAAGAAGCGGAGCTGTTGCGCTCACGTTGTACCGCGGCGTCACATACCCGAGGGTCGGAACGAGAGAGAAGAGAGTAGATGTCGTCGAGGTGCCGAAATCGCCGGTCTTGTATCCTGCATCCAGTTCCAGATAGCCGCGGCCATTCAGCGCCTGTGCCGTACCTGGTGCAAGAACCCCGAAGCAGACGAAAGCCGCTGCAAGAGCAACCAGGGACGCTCTTGTCACTGGCGCCATTACTGACCCCGTTTGCTCAAGTCGTCCATCGACTGGTTCAGGTTCTTCATCCGCACCTGCATGGATTTCATCGCCGCGGGATCCATGGTCCCCTTGGCCATGAGCTCCGACATCTCCTTCATGGTGACGGACATCTCCGACATCCCGCGGGACATCTGCTGCATTCGGTCCATGGGCATCTGCCCTTCCATGCCACGGGACATCTTCTGCATGACCTGGTCCATCTGACTCATCATTCCCGTCATGTCCCGCATCATGTCCTGCGTCATCATCTGCCCGCCCATCATCTGCGAGGACGGCTGGGACCCCATCATGCCGCCGCCGGTCTGCCCGCCGCCCATCCCGCCGCCCATCCCGCCGCCGGGCTGCCCCTGTCCTCCGCCGGGCATCATTTGGGCAGTCGCCACCGCCGCTGACAAACACATCACCGCTGCCGCTGCTACAAGGTACTTTTTCATGCCGTTCTCCTTTCAGGGTGCCATGCCGACTTCCCTGCCGCATCTCGGGCGCATCTGCCACCCTGCACTGCCTCTGACACGACATCCATTTTCATACAGTCCTCCATTTGCTGCGAAGGAGAGAATGCAAGGCCCGTGCCATGAGAAAATATGCCGAATACCAAGACTCTTTCATGACAATGGGCGGCAGACTGGAGACTATTCTCCAGTGTGTGAGGACTATTCTTCAGGCAAGCGGTACGACGCGTTGCGATCGTCCCGTCCTTACAAGGAGTCCCTGTCGGATTCCGAGGTACGGCTCGTCATGACGGGAATGGCGGGAAGCAAACTCGACCCGGAACTCCTGGAGGCGTTCTGGCGGTTCGTTTCCGGTTCAGGGTTTGTTGGCGAGTCCGAAAGACCTGTCAGGACTGATCGAGACTGCGGGACGAGCCTGTAGGGGCCGACCTTGACATACCTATCACTCCGAGAGGATCATCGTTCCCGTCAACGAGAAGATCCATAATGGGTCTTCTCTTTTGCACCAAGGTGTTCGGGTCGCGTGGGGGAATCTTAATGCCCAAACACGAACGGTTCAACACGATCAATCTGAAAGCACCGAAGGCTATCAGCCGCTTGGGTTGCTCGCCGCGGCTGGCGGCTTCGCTTCCATGGCTCCTCCTGGCGCTGCTGGGGCTGTTGCCTTCGGCCCCCGCATACGCCCAAGAACTGGCGCCGCTCTCGCTGGATGCCCTCCTCCGCGAAGTTGCCGCCCAGAGCCCCGGCGTCGCGGCGGAGGCGCTGCGCGTGCAGGCCATGCGTCAGGCAATCCCCCGGGCCCGGGCCCTCGACGATCCTCAGCTGACGCTCATGACCGAGGAGGTTCCGCTGGGCATCACGGGCGGCATGCCAATGCTGCGCCTGCAGGCCAGCCAGATGCTGCCGTGGCCCGGAAAGAGAGACCGGATGACACGCGTGGCCGATCGCGAGGCCAAGGTAGCCGAAGCCAAGGAGAGCGCCGTCGTGCTCGATGTGGTCACGCAGGCGAAGCGGATCTACTACAACCTCTACCTCAACAAGGAAGCTCGCCGCATTAACCGCGAGCAGCGCACCATTGCGGAAACGCTGGTGGACGTCGTGACCGGCCAGCTCGCTTCAGGAATGCCGATGCACCACGACGTCCTGAAGATGCAGACCGAAGTCAGCATGCTGGACGACGAACTGGCCATGCTGGAGACCGAGCGACGCGAAATGGTCGCGATGCTGAACGCACTGCGCGATCGACCCGCCGAAGAGCCCGTGGGCGAGCCGCTGGAGATCTGGTCACCCGAAGTCCCGCTCGAGCGCTCCGCATTGGTTCCCCAGGCGATCGCGCAAAGGCCCGAGGTCCGGGAGATGGCCGCGATGGTGGAGAGCGGGCGGGCTATGGCGGAGGTCGCCCGACGCGAGTACTATCCGGATGTCATGCTCGGGGCCTTCTATGACGTGCGGACGGATGCTGAAGATACCATCGGTGCGATGGTCACCGTCAGCATTCCGCTCTGGATCGACAGCAAGCAGCGCATTGATGTCGCGGTGGCGGACTTGCGCGCGAACGCCGCAGATCGGGACAGAATCGCCATGGAAGCCATGGTCCGAGCCGAAGTGGAGCAGGCCCTCGCGCGTCTTGCGCGCGTGAAGCGGCGATCGGAGATCCTTGAGGCGGGGCTCCTCGAGAGGGCCCAGCAGACCTTCGATGCTACGCTGGCGGCATTCCCCGCAGGCAAGACCAGCGTGCTCGAGATTCTCGACGCCATGCGCGTCGTCACCGTGCGCCGTCTCTCGAGGATCGCCTTGCGGGTGGAGCGCGAGCTGGCGCTCGTGGACCTCGCCCGGGCAACGGGAGATAAGGGGGAGGGTTCCCAATGAGACCATGGATAGTTGGCGCGTGCCTCATGCTTCTGGTGACGGCCGCCGCATGCGGCCGAGGCGGGGGCGATCCCGCAAGCAAGGAAAGCGCTCCACCGGTCGCCAAGAAGAGCACAGCGGAGCCCGCCGGGAATGGCGGCGCACCGATGGCCGACATGCCCGGCATGACCGGCACGAGCGGAGCTTCGAAGCAGTCCGGGCAAGAGATCCCTCCCGGCTACGCCCCAGTGCAGATGGACGACAGCCGCCGGCAGCTCCTCGGCATCCGCACCGTGCCGGTTTCTCGGACAATGCTCAAGAAAACCATCCGCACCGTGGGCCTCGTCAGCGCCGACGAGACGCGGGCCTCGGAGGTTCACGTCAAGTTCGAGGGATTCATCGAGCGGATCTTCGTGAACTACGTCGGTCAGGAGGTGCAGAAGGGCCAGCCGCTCTTCACCATCTACAGCCAGGATCTGCTGGCGGCCCAGCAGGAGTACCTCGCCTCGAAGGCTGCTCTCGAACGGCTCCAGGCAGCCCAGGTGACGGAGCCAAACCGCAACGCCTTCAAGGGTCTCGTGGCCGCCTCGCGCCGGCGTCTCGAGCTGTTCGACGTGCCGCCGGGCGTGCTGGAGCAGATTGATCGGACCGGTGTCCCGGAGCGCGCCATCACTATCGCCTCCCCGCGCCACGGGACGGTCGCCGAGAAGCGGGCCGTGGCCGGCGTCGCGGTCGACCCGATGACGCCGCTCTACGTCATCGCCGACCTGGGTCGCCTCTGGGTGCTGGCCGACCTCTACGAACGCGACATGGCCCTGGTGAAGCCGGGACAGGACGTGCGCCTCTCCATTGATGCGCTTCCTGGGCGCAAGCTCACCGGAAAGGTAACCTTCGTCAGCCCGACGGTCGGCGACGCCACCCGCACCGCGAAGGCCCGGATCGAGTTCGATAACGCCGAAGGTCTCCTCAAGCCGGGCATGTACGCCACGGTGCAGATCGACGTCGACCTCGGTGAGGGCATCGCGATCCCCGAGGACGCCATCATCGACACCGGGGAGCGCACGATCGTCTTTGTCGCCCACGAGGGCGGGCACTTCGAGCCCCGGCCGATCGAAGTCGGCATCGCCATCGCCGGCCAGGTGCAGGTGCTCTCGGGGCTGACCGCGGGCGAGTCGATCGCCGAGACCGGCCAGTTCCTGCTGGATTCCGAGAGCCGCCTCCGTGGTGCCGCCGCCGGGGGCCAGGCACCCGCCCACCAGGGCCACTGATTCGCGCCATGAGCTTCCTCGAGCGCGTCATCGAGGTTTCGGCGCGCAAGCGCTTCCTCGTCTTCCTCGCGACGGGACTGTTGCTGGCCGGCGGCATCTACTCGATCCTGCACACCCCTTTGGACGCCTTGCCGGATCTCTCCGATACCCAGGTCATCGTCTTCACCGAATGGATGGGCCGGGGGCCGACGCTGGTGGAGGATCAGGTCACCTACCCCCTGGTCACGACGTTCCTCGCCGCGCCCAAGGTAAAAGTCGTCCGCAGCTTCACGATGTTCGGCATGTCCTTCGTCTACGTCATCTTCGAGGACGGGACCGACATCTACTGGGCGCGTTCGCGCGTGCTGGAGTACCTGTCGAAACTCCAGGGACGGCTGCCGCCGGGCGTGACGCCGCAGATGGGGCCGGACGCCACCGGGGTCGGCTGGGTCTACGAGTACGCCCTCGTGAGCCGCTGCCAGGAAGGAAGCCCGGCGCCGTGCGCCACGCTGCAGGAGCTGCGGAGCTTCCAGGACTGGTTCTTGCGCTACTCGCTGGCCTCGGTCCCGGGCGTGGCGGAGGTGGCGAGCCTCGGCGGCTACCAGAAGCAGTACCAGGTCGAGATCGACCCCAACAAACTCCAGGCCTATCGCCTCTCGCTCCCGGACGTCGTGTCGGCGATCCGCATGTCCAACGGCGACGTCGGCGGGCGCGTGCTGGAGGTGGCGGGGCACGAGTACACCATCCGCGGCCTCGGCTACGTCACCCGCAAGGAGGATCTCGAGGAGATCGCGGTGGCCACGGATGCGCGGGGCACGCCCGTGCGCCTCCGGGACATCGCAAAGATCCAGGTGGGGGGCAACATCCGGCGCGGCCTGGCCGAGCTCGACGGGGAGGGCGAGGTCGTCGGGGGCATCGTGGTGATGCGCTACGGCGAGAACGCGCTCGACGTCATCGATCGCGTCAAGGCCCGGATCGAGGAGCTGCGCCCCGGGTTTCCCCCGGGCGTCG
>JANOHV010000157.1:0-46054 GCA_031406795.1 Candidatus Rokuibacteriota bacterium | reverse complement strand
CGGGGTCCTGCCTGCCACCCCGCCGCTGGGGTGGTCGCTGCGGACCTCCATCGACTCGACCATTCGCTTCCTCGCCCAATGAAGTTCCTTGCTCGGGGGGCTCATGGTCTCGTTCGGCATGCGATCGGATCGCGTGCCGGAGAAGCTCCGCTGGCACCTCCTCAATGGCCTCGCTGCGCTCCCCCGCTGGAGACCTCCCCTCCGCGCCACCCCTCCGCCCAGCGGATTCCTCCAGGTTCATCACCCGGATGTCGTAGCCTTTGGCGGAGTAATCGGCGAAGGCCAGGCGGCGTCCGTCCGGGGATGGCGCCGGGGAGAAGGCGCCGCCGAGGACGTTGGTCAGCTGCGTGATCCGGCCCGTCTCCTCGTCCCAGCGGAAAATGTTGTAGATGCCGGTGGCGTCCGAGGAAAAGATCAGGCTGCGTCCATCGGCGCTCCAGGCGGGGGCGCCGTCGAGGGCGGATTCGTGGCCGACACTCGCGAGGAGTCGGCCCGCGCGGTCGAGAACGCGGAGCTCCTTTTCACCGCCCGGCACCCAGACGCTCGCCGCTATGCGCCGGCCGTCGGGGCTCCAGCGCGGTTCGGCGTACTGGTCGGTCGAAAGTCCGGTCAGCGGACGCAGCCGGACCGCGGTCTGCGCGGGCAGCTGCCCATCGAGATCCAGCAGCGCCAGGCGCGTCAGGCCCCGCGCGGCGGTCACCAGAACCAGCGTCCGCCCGTCCGGCGAGGGGTGGGCGTCGCGGGCGCGCAGCCCGCGGGTGATACGGATCTCGCGCTGCCGGCCGAAATCCCAGGCCCAGATGTCGTTGACCACCGCGGCGCCGCGGACGATGCCCTGTTTGGTGTAATAGAGGCGGCCGCCCTCAGCGCTCCAGGAGAGCATCGTGGCCGCGGTGGTTGTCGAGAAGGAGTTCCGGACGAGGCGCCGGCCGTTGGACCCATCGGCGTCCATGACCCAGACGCCCGGGAAGCCGCTGCCGTCGGCGCGCAGCCAGGCGATCCGCCGGCCGTCCGGCGACCACGCCGGCGACCCGTTGAAGCGTCCGGCGTTTGTCAGCGGCGCCGACGGAGTCAGGCCGCGCGCGGTGAGCGCGCGCTGCTGCTCCTGAGCGCGCGACCGCAGTTCCTCGCGCCATTGGCGCCAGAGGTCGGCATACGCTTCGCCGAGGGTCGCCAGGCCGGTTGACTCGACCAGGAAGGGCAGCGGGCGACCCCCGTAGGCCCGACTGATCTCCGCGAGCTTCTCGCGGCCGAAGCGCTCGCCGAGATAGCGCAGGAACGACTCTCCGAAGAGGTAGGGGACGTGCCCGTCCGGCCACGCGTCCGGCAGGACCGCCATCTGGTCGAGCGTCGGGAACGGTCCCTCGAGGGCGGCCATGCGCAAGATCATCGCCGACCCCGGCGAACGTCCGCGCCCGCCGGCGGTCAACTCGGTCTCCTCGTAGGTTGCCAGCCCCTCGATGAGCCAGGCCGGCTGGAGAGCATTCGGGAAGTAGAGCCGCCCGAAGACCGAACGCAGCGCCAGCGGGAGCCGCGACGCCATGTCGAGCTGGAGAATGTGGGTGTACTCGTGCGTGATGACCAGACGCAGCCAGTCGTCGTGACGGGTCGTGCCGAATCCGTACTCCCCGAGCGGCGGGGTCGGCGTGATCAGGATCTGGTTGAAAGAGTACGGGGTCGCCCAGCCGCCGGCGGCATCGTCGTCGTCGGCGATGATCACTCGGGTTCTCGCGCGCGGGGTCCAGCCGATGCGCGGGGCCAGCCGACCGTGGACTTCCTCGGCGATCCGGGCGGCCCGCGCCGCCAGTTCGTCGCAGCCTTCATGGTAGTGGATGGCAAAGTGCGGCGTCCGGGTGGTGCGCCAGTGGTGAACCGGATCCAGCCTGGCCTGGGCAGCCACGGCAGCCAGCAGCGCGAAAATGACGACTGGCACCATTCGCATCCACCGCACGCTTCGAGTATAGTTCAATCGGTGGCGAAAAAGCGGATGCGCGCCCCCCGGGAGCCGGCGGGCGGTTGAGAGAAACCAAGGAGCGACACATGACGCTGCACCTTGAACGAGTCCAACCTGCGGTGCGCGCCAAGGCCGCCCCTTTTCTCGAGGAACTGGCGACGCTCGCCGGCTCGCACCTGCATTCCCTGCACCTGGTGGGCAGCGCGGTGACGCCGGACTGGGATGCCGGCAGCTCCGACATCAACTCGCTGCTCGTGTTGCGCGAGATGGACCTCGCGGTGCTCGAGGCAATCGCGCCGCTCGGCCAGCGTTTCAAGGGGAAGGGGATCGCCCCGCCGCTCGTGATGGACCAGGGGTACATCGATTCCTCGCTCGATGTCTTCCCGATGGAGTTCCTCGAAATGCGGCTGATCCACGAGACGGTCTTCGGGGAGGATCTTCTCGCTCCGATCAGGATCGATCGCGGCGATCTGCGCCACCAGTGCGAACGCGAGATCAAGAGCCGCCTCGTCGGGCTGCGCCAGTCGTACCTGCGGGCCCTCGGTGAGCCCAAGGCGCTCGCGGAGGCACTCGGGCGGTTTCTCTCCGGCTACCAGCCGCTGGCGCGCGGGATCCTTGTGCTGCTCGGCAAGGAGCCGCCCGTGCGGCGCGCCGAGGCGTTCGCCGCCCTCGAGTCGGCCGTCGGACCGGATGCCCACGTCTTCAACGAAATGATCGCGCTGAAGGAGGGCCGGGTCAAACCTGACGCGGCGCGCGTGCGCGACCTCTTCGAGCGCTGTCACCAGGCTACGCAGCGACTCGGCCGGATCCTCGACGAGCATGGCGAGTAACGGAGCGCTGCAAGCGACCCGTTCGCGGCGTCGTCCTCACCCCGTTCCGCCGTGGTTCCTGCGGACGGCTTGTCTGTTCGCGGTTATCTTGCTTGCGTTCGCGGCGTCGCTCCCGGCGGTCGGACCTCCGGTGCCGGCGTCGCCGCCGAACTACGTGGTCGATCTGGCGGGAGTTATCGACGACACCGTCGAGGCCCGGACGAACGCCCTGCTGCGCGAATTGGAGCAGCAGACCACGACGCAGGTGATCGTGCTGACGTTGCCCACGCTCGACGGGGAGTCGCTGGAGGCCTTTTCGATCGATCTGGCCCACAATCGCTGGAAGCTCGGCCAGAAGGGGAAGGACAACGGCGTCCTGCTCACGCTGGCGATGCAGGAGCGCAAGTACCGCATCGAGGTCGGCTACGGGCTCGAAGGCGTGCTCCCGGACAGCCTCGTCGGCAGTCTCGGCCGGGAGCTGCTCGTCCCGGCATTTCGCGCCGGCGACTACGGCGGGGGGCTCGCGGCTCTGGCGGGGGAGCTGGCGACCCGCGTTGCGGCGGCCTCCGGCGTCGCGCTCTCGGGGGCGCCCCCGGTCGCGGCCCGGCGGTCGGGGCGCTCGGCGGGCAAGCCGGGGCCGCTGGCCACCGTTCTGGCGCTGCTGCTCATCCCGATCTTCATTTATCTGCTGATTCGCCACCCGCAACTGCTGATCATGATGCTGCTCGCCTCGCGTGGCGGCTCCCGCGACTCCTGGGGCGGGGGCGGCGGTGGTTTCGGCGGCGGGGGCGGCGGCGGCTTCGGCGGCGGCGGCTCCTCAGGTTCCTGGTGACCGCCGCAGCGATTGAGCACCTGCTGGCGAAGGGGTGGCGCGGAGGGGAGGGTCCGTAGCGACCACCCCGGCGGCGGGGTGGCAGGCAGGACCCCGCAGCCCGCACGGTAACTGCAGGCGTCTTTGGAGAATCTCCAACACGGCTGGGCAGAATATTTTGGGGAGACACGGTATAATCCCGCTTCGAGGACTTCCGGAGCCTGATCCGGATCACACGCAAGGAGGCTGACTCATGAGCAAGGGTTTGAAGACGGCACTGATCATCGGCGGCGTCGTTCTGTTCTTCGGCGGCTGGCTCCTCATGTGGGGGTTCGGCAAGTACAACGCCGTCATCGCGATGGACGAAGGCGTGAAGGCGCAGTGGGCGCAGGTCGAAAACCAGCTCAAGCGCCGCTACGACCTGATCCCGAACCTCGTCGAGACCGTCAAGGGTTTCGCGGCGCACGAGAAGGAGATTTTCACGGCCATCGCCGAAGCGCGCACCAAGTATTTCGCCGCCCAGAGCGTCGGCGACAAGGTGGCCGCCTCGAAGGGCCTCGAAGGCGCGCTCTCGCGCCTGTTGATGCTGCAGGAGAATTACCCGCAGCTCAAGGCCAACGAGAACTTCCTCAAGCTCCAGGACTCCCTCGAGGGAACCGAGAACCGGATTGCCGTCGAACGGATGCGCTACAACGAGACGGTCAAGGTGCTCAACGCCTACGTGCGCGGCTTCCCGGGCAGCATCTTCGCCGGGCTCGCCAGCGTGCAGCAGGCCGTGTACTACGACCTCCCCGCGGCCCAGGAAGAGACCCCGAAGGTCAAGTTCTGACCCGGGGGATGGTGCACCCCGCCGCAACGGTCTCGCCCAGGGACCGGATGCTCGCCCGCGTCGGGGCGTTGTTCGACGAACTGGCTTCGCGGCCGGGGATCGATGACATCGTCCCCTCGTACGTGAAGTTTCATCGCGAGTTGCTCGCGGCGCGCGAGACGGGCGACGAGGACCGGATCGAGACCGCGCTCGCCCGCCTCTACTGCGTCGTCCACGGCTCCGGCGGGGCCTACGCGGAGGCGGAGCGGGCGGCGTTCGACAAGCTCGGCGGCTACTGGTGCCATGCGGGCGGGCTCGAAACGCTGCACGTTGCCGCGCCCTACTTCGCGCCCGGAACGCGGTTCGTGGACTACGGCGCCGGCAACGGCCTCCAGGGGCTGCTCTTCCAGCACCTCTACCCCCACCGGCTGACGACCCTCGTGGAGCTGGGCGGCCCGATGATCGAACAGGGGCGGCGCCTGCAGGCGCTGCTGGGTATTGCGGACGATCGCGTCGAGTGGGTCCACGCGAACATCATGGATGTCCGGCCGGATCGATTCGACGTGATCTACCTCTATCGCCCGGTTCGCCCGGAAGGCGAGGGGCGGGTTTTCTACGAGATGTTCGCCCGGGAAGTGGCGAAAGTCCGCCACCCGGTGAAAATCGTCAGCATAGCGGACTGCCTGAAGGACTTCCTGCCGCCCGCCTTTCGCGTGATTCACGGCGACGGCCAGATCACCTGCTTCACCAACCAACCCCCGGCGTAATCGACACGGATCCCCAGCTGCTTTGCGACACATGCCGGGCGAAGGGGTGGCGCGGAGGGGAGGTCTCCGGCGGGGGAGCGCAGCGAGGCCAATGAGGAAGTACCAGCTTCGCCTTTCCGGCGCGCGATCCGATCGCGGGCCGAACGAGACCGTGAGCCCCCAAAACAAGGCGGTGCCAATCCCCGAGAGCGCGAATGGTCGAGTTAGATGGACGGTCCGCAGCGACCACCCCAGCGGCGGGGTGGCAGGCAGGACCCCGCAGCCCTCACGGGAACAAGGGGAACCATGACAACGACGCCTGGGTCTTCCCGGTGGCCGTTGGTCGTCGCGCTGCTGCTCGGCGCAGTCGCACGCATCGCCTACCTCGCCCTGACGGAACTCCCCCGCTTCGACCCGTGGCGGCATCTCAAGCTGGTCGAGAACATCCGCGCCGGACAGGGTTTCACCCTCTTCGACAGGCAGCCGTACATCTGGCACCATCCCGCGTGGTACTACCTCAGCGCCGCCCTCCCGGCTCGCATCGGCGGCCAGTGGCTGGCCGGGGTGCTGTCGTTGCTCCTGGTGCCGCTGGTCTGGCGGTGGCTGCGCGCGACGCACCCCGACGCGCCCCGGGCCGCGGACGCGGCCGCGCTGATGACGGCGCTCTTCGGCCCCCTGGTGTCGTTCACCTGCCACCTGGGGCCGGAGAGTCTGGCGCTCGCCCTGGTGTTCGCGGCGCTGGTCTGGGTCTGCACCCGGCCCGGCCTGCTCGCGGCGGCGGGAGCGGGGGCGCTCTTCGGCCTCGCCGCGGCGGTGCGGGTCAACTTCGCCGTCAACCTCTTGCTCTTCCTCCCGTTCCTCGCGACCAGACGCCGGTCGCTGGCCTGGGCGGCCGGCGCCGCCGTGCCTCTGGGGGCCGCCTGGTGGCGCAATCATCAGGTGATCGGCGCCCACCCCTGGGTCTTCACCTGGGATGGGCTGGCCGCCCGCAGCGCCGATTTCAACGCGCTTTCGACCCTGGTCATCCAGCTGCACCCGGCCGTGCGTGAGGGCTTGAGCCGCCTGCACGCGAAGCTGGTGCCCGTGCCGCTGTGGTTTCGCGGTCCCGACGGGATCGCCTGGGGGCCGCTGCTCTTCCTGCTGCTTGCGGCCGGTTGCCTGCTCGCGAACCGCCGACGGGAGTTGGCTCTGGCGGGGTTCACGGCCGCCGGCGCCTTCTTGTTCCTCGACAGGAGCTTCTCCGCGAACTTCTTTCGCGTCTGGCTCGGCGTCTTCCCGGTCCTGATCGCCGCGGTGGCGCTCGCCGCGGACCGGATCCGCTCCCGCGGCGGGGGGGGCAGCCGCGTGCCGGGGCTCGTCGCCGGCGGACTCGTGGCGCTGGTGATCGCCTGCGGGACCGGAGAGTTACTCCCTCAGGCGATGTATCCGATCGAAGCCGTGACGCCTCGCCCCGAATTGCTCACGGAGGGCGCGTATCTGGTCAACAGCGGCTTCTATCACCCCGAATCCCTGGCCTGGCGCTTTCCCGACAAGCGTTTTGTCGGCCTCCCCCTGGACCCGAGCGAGCTCGATGGCTTCCTCCGCGCCTTCCCCGGCTACCGTGCCGTCCTGTGGCATACTGGCGGGGTGCAGGACGAGGTCGCCCGCCAGCTGATCGAGGGCAGGAAATATGCCGTCGTGCGAAGAGACGTCAATGCCGCCGGCCTGGGTTACGCGGTGCTGATGCCGCCGTCGGCCGAGTAGGCGGGGCGGGGCAGATGCCCGGGCCGGTCACGGCGGGTCAGCCTCGGGATCTCCCGGCCCGCGTCGGGTATCCCGCGGTCGTCTTCTTCGCAGCTCTCGCGCTGCGGGGCGTCTCGCTCGCGCTGTTTCTGGGGACTCCCTACGCGCTCTACCCGGTTCTCGACGCCCGACGGTATTACGAGTGGGCATTGGAGATCCTCGCGGCGACCCCCGCGCCGGGCCCCTTCCTCTACGAACCGCTGTACGCCTACGCGCAGGTGGGGATCTATGCGCTGAGCGGCATCGATTTTCATCACATTCTCGCAGTTCAGGCGGTTGCCGGTTCGTTTGGCGCCCTGCTCGCCTACTTCATCCTGCTGGATCACCTGCCGCCGGGCTGGTCGCTGGCCGGAGCCCTGGCCTACGCCGTCTACCCGGTCACGCTGCTCGCCGATACCCTCCCCATCAAGGAGTCGTTCGCCTCGGTGCTGCTCCTCGCGGCGCTGCTGCTGCTGCAACGGCACCTGCTTTCGGGCCGGACGCCGCCGCTGTTCCTCTCGGGGCTGCTGTTCGGGCTGGTGCTGCTCGTGCGGGAGAACCTCCTCGCGCTGGCGCCCTTTCTGTTCCTCCTGCTGGTCGCGGCCCGCGGCGGGGCCGCTCTCGCCCTGCGCCGGACCCTCGTGCTTCTGGCGGGCATTGCGTTGGCGGTGCTTCCCGTGACGGCACGCAACTGCCTGGTCGGCGGGGATTGCGTGCTGATCGCGGCGTCCGGCGGCTCGAATCTCTTCATGGCCTTCAACGACCGCTCGCGCGGCGACTCCTTCGTGCAGCCGGCGTTCGCCCGCGGCGGCCCGGCGCGGTTGACGGAAGACTCGATCGCCGAGGCCGCGCGCCTCAAAGGCCGCCCCGTCACCCCGTCCGAGGCCTCGCGCTTCTGGTCGCGCGAGGCGCTGCGCTACGTGCTCGATCACCCGGGCCGCAGCCTCGGCCTGCTGGCGCGGCGCTTCTGGGTGTCGCTCGGCAACGACGAGATTTCCGGCAACTATCCGCACGAGTATTTTTCACGGGTCAACCCGCTGATCGGCTTCAACCCGCTCGGCTTCGGGCTCGTGCTCGCCTTCGGCGTCGTCGGGTGGTGGTGCGCCCGCAGGGATCGCGGCGCGCTGATCTTCCCGGCCGTCTTCGTCGGGACCTGGATCTCCTTCCTTCCCTTCTGGACGCTCGATCGCTTCCGGCTGCCGATGATTCTTCCGCTCATCGCCGGCGCGCTGTTCGCGATCCGGGAGATCGGCCGCCGGCTGCGCGGGCACGACCTCAGGGGCGCCGGCGCGCTGTCTGCGGCCGTGGCGCTCGTGCTCGCCGTCTCGCTGCCGCCGCGGCTGGACGCGCGGCGCCGGGCGGAAGTCCTCGGGCTCGCCTACGCCCGCGGGGCCGACCTGTACCTGCAGGCGGGGGAACTGGCCAGAGCGGGAGTCTACCTCGACGAAGCGCGTCGCAGTCCGTTCGCGCTCCCGGAGACCTCTCTGGTGGCGGCGCGGCACTACGCCGCGGTCGGGCGGCCGGAGGAGGCACTGCGCGAACTGGCGGTGTTCCGGGCCTGGCGCCGCGATTTCGAGGACGCCGAACTGCTGCAGGCGCGCCTGCTGGCGGCGCGGGGCGAGCCGGCGGCGGCGCGGCTCGTGCTCGAGGAGTTCCTCGCGGCCTGGCCCGCCAGCACGCGTGCCGCGCAGGCCCTCGAGAACGTAACCCTTCAGTGAACGGTGGCCCGATCAGTACCGTTCGCCCTGAGCCCGTCGAAGGGCGCTTGTATGAAGACTCTTTCCTGTTCGTGGTTCGACAGGCTCACCACGAACGGGAGAAGTTACCGCACTTCATTGAACGCTTACCTCGAGCAGTTCTAAAGGCACTTCCGGACGGGGGCCTTCTCGTGGTATAAGCACAAACCATTCACCGATCAAGGAGGAGTGCGCCATGGCAGCGAATCAACCGCCCCGCAAGACCGGCCCGGACACCCCGAACAAAGCGATCCTCGTCGGCAGCGGCTTCATCGCCGGACTCGTTGTCGGCATGATCATCATGAATTTCACCGGGCCGTCCGGCGGCTCCGGGGGATCCGGCGCCCCGGCGCCCATCACGGGGGGGCAGCAGCAGGGTCCGGACCGCATCAAGCTTTCGCGCGACATCGCGCAACTCGAGGATATCGTGAAGAAGGACCCGAACAACTACCAGGCGCTGGTCCAGATCGGCAACGACTACTTCGACCTCGGCGAGGCGCAAAAGTCGGTGGATGCCTACAGCAAGGCGCTCGCCATCAAAGGGGACGACCCGAACGTGCTGACCGACATGGGCGTCATGTACCGTCAACTCAAAGACTTCCCGAAGGCGCTCGCGGTCTTCCGCAAGGCGGCATCGCTCAGCCCGACGCACCCGCAGAGCCGCATGAACATCGGGGTCGTGCTGATGCACGACCTCAACGACCCCAAGGGCGCAATCGCGGCCTGGGAGGACTATCTGCGGGTGGCGCCCGGCGATCCGAACGCCGAGAGCATCCGCCGCTCGATCGAGGAGCTGCGGAGCCAGGCGGCCGGCGGGACCGATCTCGACAAGGCCGCCCGCGAACTCGGCCAGCAGGCGAACTCGCCGGCACCGAAGTAGGCCGCGCGGTGAGCGAAGCCGGGCCGGCGCCGGTGCGCGTGCGCTTCGCGCCGAGCCCGACGGGGTACACCCACCTCGGGAGCGGGCGCACCGCGCTGTTCGACTATCTCGTCGCCCGCCAGACGGGCGGGAAATTCATCCTGCGCATCGAGGACACCGACCGCAAGCGCTTCGTCCCCGGCTCCGAAGAGGAGCTGATGGCGAGCCTGCGCTGGCTCGGGCTGCAATGGGACGAGGGGCCCGACGTCGGCGGCCCGTTCGGACCGTATCGCCAGTCGGAGCGGGCCGAGATTTACCGCGAACACGCGCGGCGTCTCGTCGAGCGCGGCAACGCCTACCCCTGCTTCTGTTCGCCGGAGCGCCTCGACGCCATGCGCAAGGAGGCCCAGGCGCACCGGCTGCCGACGATGTACGACGGCACCTGCCGCCGGCTCGAACCGGTGGAGTCGGCGCGGCGGGTGGCCGCCGGCGAGCGGCACGTCGTCCGCTTCCGGATGCCGCGCGAGGGGTCGATCACCGTGCGCGATCGCGTGCGCGGGGCGATCACGGTCGAGAATCGCCAGCTCGACGACTACATCATCGTCAAGTCCGACGGGCTCGCGCTCTACCACCTCGCGGCGATGGTCGACGATCACCTGATGCAGATCAGCCACGTCATCCGCGGCTCGGAGTGGCTGCCGACCTTCCCGCTGCACGCCCACATCATTCGGGCGCTCGGCTGGAAAGAGCCGGAGTTCGTCCACCTCTCGGTCTTTCTCAAGCCCAGCGGGAAGGGCAAGATGAGCAAGCGCGAGTCGGCGGACCTGGTCAAGGACGGGTACTCGATCTTCGTCAAGGACCTCAAGGATCTCGGCTACACCCCCGAGGGCGTCGTGAACTGGATCGCCCTGATGGGCTGGAGCCTGGACGACCACACGGAATTCTTCACGCTCGCCGATCTGGTCAAGTCATTCAGTCTCGACCGGCTCAACCCCTCGCCGGCGGCGATCAACTTCACCAAGCTGGATCACTTCAACGGCGTGCACATCCGGGCTCTGCCCGAGCCCGAACTCGCCCGCCGGCTGCGGCCGTACCTGGAGGGCGCAGGTCTTGTCGTGGACGAGGCGCGCCTCCTTGCGGTCGTTCCGCTGATCCGCGAGCGCATGGTCACGCTCGACGACGCGGTCGCCATCGGCGGGTTCTTCTTCCGCGACGACGTCGCCGCGGACGCCGCCGCGCTGGTCGCAAAGAAACTCAGCGCGGCCGAGTCGGCGGCGGTTGCCGCGCGCTGTCTCGCCATTCTCGAAGGCCTCCCCTCCGTTGCGCACGATGTCGCGGAGCCGCCGCTGCGCGCCCTGGTCGACCAACTGGGTCTCTCGCCCAACCAGATCTTCGGTATCCTGCGGGTGGCGGTGACCGGCCAGAGCGTCAGCCCGCCGCTGTTCGAGAGCATGGCGGTCATCGGGCGCGAAACGGTCCTGACGCGCGTGCGTCGCGCGGTCGCGCTGCTGGAGGCCGCCGCATCGTAGCGTACGGCCGAAGCGACTCAGGGATGGGGCAGGCTGCTCAAAAAGGCCCAGGTGCAAGGCGGGCGAGTCCTGAGGACTGAGGCGTACGAACAGTACGCCGCAGGGACGAAGGGCGAAGTCCAACGCAGCAGATGGGCCTTTTTCAGTAGCCTGCATTTGACCTGAGGGCGGGAACTGGGTATATTCCCGCCGACACTGGGGGATCGTCCAACGGCAGGACAGCAGACTCTGACTCTGCTTATCAAGGTTCGAATCCTTGTCCCCCAGCCAAACAAAAACCACCCGCCTCCACGTCCTTTGGGGTTCGACGTTCTTGGCGCGGGTGGTTTTTGTTCGGGGCGGGGTAGCGACCCCGCCCCGGTACTGCGCTGACGGCCGACCTCGTCGGCCGGCTATTTCTTCAGGATGCTGTGGCAGGCAGCGCAGGGTTCCCTCGAGACCGGGGCGTTGGTGGCCTTCTGGCCGGCGACCTTGCGCGCGTGGCAGCCGATGCAGGACTGCAGCGACGGCAGCGAGTCATTTTCGCCGCCGTGAAAAGCATCGCTGATCTTCGGGGCGTCTCCCTTGGTGTCCTTGTGGCACGCGGAGCAGGGTTGTGGCGTATCACCGGCCTTCTCCTTGTGGTGGCAATCCGTGCAGGCGACTCCCTTGTCGACGTGGGCCTGGTGGGCGAAGGGCACCGGTCCCTTGAGGACTTTTTTCCCCGAGGCCTTCCTGGCCTTCGACATCGATTCCAAGGTCAGCGATTCCTTCCCCTCCGGGACCTTTTCCGCCGCGGCTGCGAGACCGGGGGAGAGCGCGAGGAGAGCGATGGCGATGCAGCCCAGAAGTTTTTTCACGGATACCTCCCTGTGGCGTTGACGGCCGGGCACCCGCAGGCGCGAGTTCATGTGACTCCCGGCACTTGCACGTCAGTCTATACGACCGATAGGTAATGTCAAGGACGAGGCGCCTTCTGCATCTTCGCCCAGGCATCGCGCAGAGTCACGGCCCGGTTGAAGACCGGGGCATCCGGTCGGGAATCACGCAGATCGGCGGCGAAATAACCCACGCGCTCGAATTGGACGATGGCTCCGGGCGGCACCTGCGCGAGCGCGGGTTCGACCCGGCAGCCCTGCAGGATCTCGAGCGAATTCGGGTTGAGCGTCGAGAGAAAATCTTCCGCCTCGTCGGGGCTCTCCAACGCGAAGAGGCGGTCGTAGAGGCGAACCTCGGCGGTATGCGCACGGGCAGCCGACACCCAGTGCATCGTCACTTTCACCTTGCGCCCGTCCGGCGCGTCCCCGCCGCGCGTCGCCGGGTCGTAGGTGCAGCGCACCTCGGCGATTTCGCCTGCCGCATCCCTGACGACGCCGACGCACTTGACGAAATACGCGTAGCGCAGCCGCACTTCGCGCCCCGGGGCGAGCCGGAGGAACCCCTTGGGCGGGTCCTCCCGGAAGTCCTCGCGGTCAATGAAGAGTTCGCGGGAGAAGGGGACTTTGCGGCCGCCGGCCGCCGGGTCCTCGGGGTTGTTCACGGCGTCGAGTTCCTCGACCTCGTCCTCGGGGTAATTCTCGATGACCAGTTTCAAGGGGCGCAACACCGCCATCAGCCGGGGCGAACGCCGGTTCAGGTCCTCGCGCAGGCAGTGCTCGAGCAGCGCGACGTCCACGGTGCTGTCGCGCCTGCCGACACCGATCTTGTCGCAGAAGGCGCGAATCGCCTCGGGGGTATAACCGCGGCGGCGCAGCCCCGAGAGGGTCGGCATCCGCGGGTCGTCCCAGCCGGAGACGGTGCCGCCCTGAACGAGCCGGAGCAGCTTGCGCTTCGAAATGACGGTGTAGGTCAGATTCAGCCGCGCGAACTCGTACTGGCGCGGGCGGGCGGGGGCGTCCACATTGTCGATGACCCAGTCGTAGAGCGGGCGGTTGATTTCGAACTCCAGCGTGCAGATCGAGTGCGTGATCCCCTCGATGGCATCGGAGAGGCAGTGGGCGAAATCGTACATCGGGTAGATGCACCAGGCGTCGCCGGTGCGGTGGTGCGTGGCGCGCTTGATGCGATAGAGCGTCGGGTCGCGCAGCACGATGTTGGGCGCCGCCATGTCGATCTTCGCGCGCAGCACACGGGCGCCGTCGGGGAATTCGCCGGCGCGCATCCGGTGGAAGAGGTCGAGATTCTCCTCGACGCTCCGGTCGCGCCAGGGGCTGTCCTCGCCGGGGTTGGTGAGCGTGCCGCGCCGTTCGCGGATCTCGTCGGCGCTCTGGTCGTCGACGTAGGCCTTGCCGCGCCGGATCAACTGTTCGGCAAACTCGTAGAGCCGCTCGAAGTAGTCCGAAGCGTAATAAAGACGCTCCCCCCAGTCGAAGCCGAGCCAGCGGACGTCGCCGATGATCGAGTCGACGTACTCCCCCTCCTCCTTGGCCGGGTTCGTGTCGTCCAGCCGCAGATTGCAGGTGCCGCCGAATTGCCGGGCGACGCCGAAGTTCAGGCAGATGGACTTGGCGTGCCCGATGTGGAGGTAACCGTTCGGTTCGGGCGGGAACCGCGTCGCCACGCGGCCGCCGTTGACGCCGGCCTTGACGTCGGTGGCGACGATCTCGCGGATGAAGTCACGGGGGGCGGTCTCGGACGTGGTCTCGTCGCTCATGGGTTCCTCCGTTGCTTTAAAAACCCGTGGATTCTACCACAGCGCAACGATGGAGTTCCCCGCCGTTCGAGACAGGAGACCCCGGAGGGATGCCCTCCGGGGTCTCCGTCAATCGGTGAAGAGAGCGACTAACAGCTGCTCTTGCACTTGCACAGCGTCGAGGCCTGCTTGGTCATCTTGGTGATCTTCATGGGACCCACCTCCTTTCCTGCATGAAGCGCCTGTCCCGGCGCAATCCGTAGAAGTCGTCAACCCGGGATTCGAACTTATATCCGACCCCTCGGCGTGTCAAGGGAGATGGCCCGCAGCGCGCGATCATCAACCCTTGCGCAGCGGCGGTCAGCGTCCGGGAGCGAGCAGACCGGCGATCGCCTGGCAGACCTGCCTACTATCGTAGGTCCTGAGGTTGTCAAGAGCCGCGGCGGTCGCCGCCGACGGGCACCCCGCGCTGGTAACACATGGCGGGGTCGGGGCCGAGCAGGTCGCCGTGGGCTTGCGCACGGAACCGGCAGCCGCCGCGGCATTCCGCCAGGTGCGCGCAGGTGCAGGAGAGCTCCTCGAGGCGCCACCGGGGCAGGCGCGCCCAGGCGGCCGTCAGCCCCTCGCTGGCCTGACCGGACCGAAGGCTGGTGAAATAGCCGCACTTGTCGATCGTGCCGTCCGCCATGACGGCAGCCAGGTGCGCCCCGCAGGCGTAGCCGCCGCTGGAGCCGTAGAAGCCGCCGCCGTGCGAACGCGCCATGAGTGCGGCGGCCCGCACCGGATCGGGGAGCAGCGCGGGGTGGTCAGCCATGGAGCCGGCCGGGCAGGGGACGTCGATGGACCAGCCGCGCAGCGGGAATTCGCGCAGGATGGCCGCCAATTCGTCAAAGCGCTCGAGATTTCCCGCGAAGACGACGGTGGCGACCGAGATCGGCACGCCTGCCTCCGCAAGGTTGCGCAGCGCGGCGACAGCGCGGCGGAAGCTCCCGCTGCCGCGAAGCAGATCGTGCGCGTCCTGCGGTCCGTCGAGGCTCACCTGCACCTCGTGGAAGCGAAGCGCCCGCGCCGCCGCCCGATCGAGCAAGCTGCCATTCGTCAGCAGGATCGAGCGGAACGGGTACCCCGAAAGCCGCTCGTTGAGCCGCCAGAAGTCCCGGTGCAGCAGCGGTTCTCCCCCGGAGACGATGAAGCGCAACCCCTGGAGTTCGACGAACTCCCCGGCGAGGCGCAGTACCGCGGCATACGGCAGATCCGTTCCGGTCTGGTGCCCGATGAAGCAGTGCCGGCAGCGCAGCGTGCACCGGTCGGTGAGATGCACGAGCAGGTAGCGCAGGCTGGGCAGCAGCGGGGGAAGCGCGGGGACCTCCGTGGCGACTGGCGCGCTCGAGGAAACGAGCAGTCCTTCCCCGCGGCAGAATTCGACGAGGGCCGCTGTCTCCGGCGCGCGATCCGCCGCCGCGCGCGAAGGGCAGGATGCGAGAAATCGCAGAGCTTCCTCGTCGAGTTCGTACAGCTCGTCGGCGCGGGTGTCGTAGAGCGCCGGCGTTTCGAGGCGCTTGAGGGTGCAATGGGGGGGCAGGGCCAGCCAGTCTGCCAAACCCGGCGACTGCGGCGGCGGGGGGGGCGACACGCCCGGTTAACCCTCCCCGCGTGAGGGCGACGATCCCTCCGCGCTCTCCCCGTCGCGCACCGCATCGAGAATCGCCTGCACGGTCACCGTTTTCTTCCGCAGCAGGTGGCGCAGGAGCATGAAGGCGCCGCACTCGAGTTCCTCGTCCTCCCCCTCCTTGTAGAAGGGGCAGTCGCTGCAGATCAGGCGCACCAGATCGGCGTCGCCCAGCGGCACGTCCGGGTCGGACGGCAGCAGGTGCGCAGCGGCGCAGAGTCTCGGAAAATCGCTCACGGGAATTTGCGGCGCCGGCTCAGGATCGGCGAGCCGGGCGTTGGTTTCTGCTGGATCTCCCTGGTCTTCATTCCCCTGACGCCCCCTTCGATGTTGGCGGATTGCCCGCGCGCTGCGGGATGACGGAACCGGACGCTCCGATGATACCGCAGAACCGCGGCCGTGCGCACGCCGCCAACCGCGAGCAGGCGCCTGCGACGCGCGAGGAGCGACTTGATGCCGGGCACCCCGAGTGGCTACTATGCTGCTGAAGAACCGCGCAACCAGGAGGAGCCTTGAAACTCGTCACCTACTCCCCCGTCGTCGGCGGCGCTCCGCGCCCCGGTCTCGTCGTCGAAGGCGACCGGATCGTCGACATCCCGGCCGGCGTCGGACCAGTTGCTGATGTCGACTTTTCAACGATGCTCGGCATCGTACGCGGGGGGCAGGCGGCGCGCCTGGCGCTCGACGCCCTGGCCTCGCGTGCGCCCGCCTCCGCCGTCAGGCTGGCTGACGCGGAGCTCCACGCGCCGATCCCGCGCCCTGCGAAAAATGTTTTCTGTGTCGGCTGGAACTACCGCGAGCACTTCGAGGAGGGCGCGCAGAAGCTGAGCGACGGCCGCGAGCTTCCCCGGTGGCCGGTCTTCTTCAGCAAGGCGACCACCGCCGTCACCGGTCCCTTCGATCGTGTCCCCTTCGATGCCTCGATCTCCACCTCCCTCGACTGGGAGGTCGAACTCGGCGTGGTGATCGGTCCCGGCGGCAAGAACCTCAGCCCGGAGACCGCCATGGCGCATGTCTGGGGGTATACGACGATCAACGATCTGTCCTGGCGCGACCTGCAGTTCCGCCACGGCGGCCAGTGGCACAAGGGCAAGAGCCTCGACGGCACCTGCCCCATGGGCCCGGTGCTGGTGACCGCCGACAGCATCGATCCCGGGAACCTGCGCCTCACCTGTCGGGTGAACGGGGTGACCAAGCAGGATTCGAACACCGGATTGCTCTATTTCAAGCTGCCGCGCCTGCTCCAGGAGCTTTCGCTCGGCATGACGCTCGAGGCGGGCGACATCATCTCGACCGGGACGCCCGCGGGAGTGGGTTTTGCGCGCACCCCCCCGGAGTTCCTGCGGCCCGGCGATCTTCTCGAGACGGAGATCGAGGGCATCGGCGTCATGCGCAACCGGATCGGGGAGTAGAACCGGCCCCACAGATGCCCCCCGAGCCCCGGCCTGGTCAGGGGGGGACTTTGTCAGCAGCGCGCATTATGGTTAGACTTGGACCCCAAGGAGGGCGAGCATGACGCCACGGGAAGAACTGGTGCCGCGGGCCGAGGTCGAACGGCGCCAGGAGCGCTGTCGCTGGGAACTCGCCGGGGTGGCGCCGGAGTCGGGGGGGCTGCTCGTCTTCTCGCGGTTGAACATCTACTACCTCTCGGGAACCTTCGTCGGCGGCGTGCTCTGGCTCCCGCTCGAGGGCGATCCCGTGCTGCTGTGCCGCCGGGGGATCGAACGGGCGCGGCTGGAATCGCCGCTGGCGAACATCCTGACGTACCGCTCCTTTCGCGATCTGCCCGCCCTGTTGGCGCAAGCCGGCTCACCCCTGGCCGCCACCGCGGCAGCCGAGATGGGGGGGATTACCTGGGCGCTGGGGCGCACGCTGGTCGAGCATCTCGCCCCGGCGCGTCTGGTCCCTGGCGATCGGGTGTTCGGGCTGGCACGCGCCGTCAAGTCTCCGTGGGAACTGGAGCTGATGCGCGAGGCGGGAGGGCTGCATGCCGCCTGCATGAGCGAGAAGCTGCCGGCGCTGATCGCCCCCGGCATGACTGAGCGGGAGATCGCGCATCGAGCCTGGGAGGTCCTCTTCGCCGCCGGCCACCAGGGGCAGCTGCGCATGGAGAATTACGGGGAGGAGATCTTCCTCGGCCACGTCGCGGCGGGGGAGAACGCCAACTACCCAAGTGTCTACAACGGGCCGGTCGGGGTGCGCGGGGAGCATCCCGCCAGTCCGCACATGGGACACGCCGCGAAGCGCTGGGAGCGCGGGGAACCCCTCGTCTGCGATTTCGGCTTCGTGCTGAACGGCTACCACACCGACAAGACCCAGGTCTACTGGCCCGGGCGTTGCGAGGACATCCCGGCGCGCGCGGCGGCGGCGCATCGGTTCTGCGTCGACGTGCAGTCCTGGCTGGCGGAGCAATTGCGGCCGGGGAGTGTTCCGAGCCGGATGGCGGAGCACTGCTTCGCCTGGGCGGAGCAGGAAGGCTGGGCGGAGGGGTTCATGGCCCTCGGCGGCAACAAGGTGCGCTTCCTCGGCCACGGCATCGGGCTGGCGATCGACGAGTATCCCGTAATCGCCAAGGGGTTCGACGCCCCGCTCGAGGAGGGGATGACGCTCGCCCTGGAGCCGAAGCTCGGGATTCCCGGCTTCGGGATGGTCGGGGTCGAGAACACCTTCGAGGTCACGCCGGCTGGTGGCCGCTGCCTGAGCGGCGACCGGTTCGAAATCATCTGCATCGAAGGGTAGACCGCCAGCCGTACGCATCCCGCGGCTCGCACGGGGGCGCAGAAGCACCCGACCAAGCCGTTCCTCGTGACGCGACCGAAATGCGCATTCCCCGCGCTTAACACTACAGCGAACTTTTGTGAATAACACATTGAGAATATTGTGATAAACGTACAACGGTTCGTAGGGGCGGGGTTCATCCCCGCCCGAGTTGAGGACAGTTCACCGCAAACCGGCGGGAGGGGATAAACCCTCTCCCCTACGAAAAATAACGGTCTGGGGTAACACAAGAAAGATTCGCTGCAGTGCTAATTCCCTTGACAATGTCAGACAACGGACGTATTACTTATGCGATACGAAAGCAATTCTTTTGAAAGGGAGGACACGTGGCACTGAAGTCGATCACCCTTCGCTTGGACGAGGATGAGTACGAGAAGCTGAAGCAGCTCCTCATTGAATTCGGTGACCCCGACATCAACGCCGCGTATGTCGTACGCTCCTACATCAGAGATCTCAACAGGGCCCTGCCTTTCATGGTCAAGTCCGGCATGGACCTGAAGAACTACTTCGGTCTGCTCGGCTCGTGGCTGAAGCGGCTTGGCTCCATGACCGACGTCGACGTGGTTTCAAAGGCCATCATGAACCCCTGGTCACTCTGGAGTGCGCCGGGCTCTCCCGCCGAACATGGCGCGGCGGGGCCCGGGAGAAAACCGGAGAAGCGCGATGGGGGTTAGACGCCGGTATCAGGAAGGATCGGGCATGGGGAAGTCGACGGCCGGAGGATCCCAGGAGGGTGGAGGCACCGTGATCAACGACGAATGCCGGACGCAAATGGAGCACCTCTTCACCAACCCCCTCTTCAAGACGGGGTTTTTGGATTTCTTCGTGAAGATGCACCAGGAAGGCATTGAATCGGCCAGAAGGTACTGGAGCGCCTACATGATGCAGAACAGCCTGTACCCGAACTCCCTCGAGATGTACGAGCGGATGGCCGACTTCTTCATCATCTTCGGCTTTGTCCCGAAGATCCGGTACGACGAGGTCCTCGAGGAGAACAAGCGGCTGCGGGAGGAGAATGCGTTCCTCAGGAACACCATGCGCGATCTGCAGCTCAGCCTCTTCTCCGAGGGGGGGAAGAAGGCCCAGGACCTCTGGCAGAGGAGCATCGACAAGCAGTTGGAGATCAACAAGGAGATCGCGAAGAACTCCTTTGATCTGTTCCGGATGTTGAAGGTGGGGGCCGAATAGCGGCCGCGTGGAGGCGCCCGGGCCGGGGGGGCGCGGGCAGGAACGACAACTAGGGAAACCGAAGGCAACGAAAGGGGAACGAAGATGCGCAAGGCGATGAACAAGGAAACCAAGGGCAACGAGATGAAGACCGAGATGAACACCATGATGGACATGATGGATTTCTGCATGAAGTCCCAGAAGGATTTCATGGAGAGCTGCGCGAAGGCCCAGAAGCAGGGCATGGAGCAGTGGACCGAGGCGGTGGAGGGGCTGCAAAAGCCGCTGATGGACATGCGGGGCACGCAGGCGGGCCCGATGAAGGAAATGCTCGGGTACTCCAGCGACTGCCTGACGATGATGATGAATTCCGCGAAGACCGTCGCCGACGATTCGGGCAAGATCCAGGAAGTCTGGATGAGCGCCGTCGAGAAGCAGATGGATGTCGCCCGGGAGATGATGCAGAAGATGACCGCCGGCTTCCCGCCGGGCTGTTCGCAGAAGTAGCCGTTTCCCTGACCGGACCGGTTTGGCCCGGGGCGCGCCGGCAGAAGAGCGGGCGCGCTCCGTTTTGATCGCTGCTCGCCGTGAGCGACACGGACACTCAGACACAAGGAGAAGCACATGGACAAGGCGACGGAACTCGTGGATTCCTGGATGAAGAACCAGAAGGACTTCATGGACACCTGGGTGAAGTCCCAGAAGGAGGCCACGGAGAAGTGGGCCGAGGCGACGAAGAAGATGCAGGCCTCGCTGATGAATCTCGGCGGTTCGCAGGAAGGGCCGGTCAAAGAGGTGATGGGCCTGTACAACTCCTGGCTGACCACGATGGTGAACTCCGCGAAGACCTTTTCGGACGAGTCGGCGAAGATCCAGGCGACCTGGAAGGGCACCGTCGAGAAGCAGATGGAGATGACGCGGGAGATGGTGACCAAGCTCGCCGAACTGTTCAAGCAGACCGCCGAGAAGAAGAAGTAGCTCGGCTGCGGCCGGATGGGGAGCGAGGAATGAGCGGCACAGAGAACTATCTCGACTCCTGGATGAAGGCACAGCAGGACGCCTTCACCAGCATGGGCGACATGGCGAGGAAGTTCCAGCAGGGTTTCTCCGGTTTCGGATCAACCGGCGGCGCGATGCCGGGATTTGGCGGCGCCATGCCGGCCTTCGGCGGGGCGATGTCCGGCTTCGGCGGTTTTCCGGACGCGTACACTGCCTGGGAAAAATCAGTGAACGACGCCTTCCGCGGCGGCGATGCCGGGGACGCGAATTTCGTCAGGGAGACCCTGCTGAGATCGCTATCCAGCTCCAACGCCTACCTGAAGCTCTACGAACTGTGGCTGCCACTTTTCAAGGCGATCCAGCAGAAGGGGGTCAGCACCGACTCCTTCAAGGACCTGATCGACCCGGCCAAGTACAAGGAAATGCTGGACCGTGTCTTCGGGTTCAACCCGGATGCGGCGGCCGAACTCGCCGACCAGGTCAAGAAGCTGCTCGAGAGCTGGACCCACTCGTCGCAGGGCTTCATGCAACCCTGGATGGAGGCCTCAGCGCGGGGCTACCGGGATCTTCCCCAGATCATGGAAGGCCATCCCGCAGCCTTCATGAAGATCTACCACACTATGTTCAGCGCCTTCGACAGCACCGTCGGGCGGGTCTTCCACATCCCCGCCGTCGGGAAAGATCGCGAGAAGGTCGAACTGCTGCTGCGCAGCCTTGACGTCCTGTCGGCCTACCTCGCCAAGAACACCGAATTCGAGCACACCATGTATATCACCGGTCTGGCCGCTTGCGAGAAGATGATCGCGGCCGTTGCGGAGAAGGTGAGCGCCGGCGAGGAGTTCAAGGATTTCGGCGAGTTCTTCAACCTCTGGATCACGGTGAACGAGAAGGCGTATTCTTCGCTCTTTCAGACGGAAGACTACGCGAAGATGCAGGGCGAGCTTCTCGAGGCTTCCCTGGACGTGCGCAAACACTCCTTCAAACTGATGGAACTCCACCTCTACGACCTGCCCATCGCGCTGCGCTCCGAGATGGACGACCTGTACAAGACGGTCTACGAGCTGAAGAAGAAGGTCAAGGGGCTGGAGAAACAGCTTGGCGAGGTGCGCGCATGAAAACGACCCTGGAAAACTTCAACATGAAGAACTTCGCCCGGGAACTCGGCGAGGCGAGCACCAGGTTCATCAAGAGCGCCGAACTGTTCGCCAGCATCGACGAGATCGACGTCGGGACGGCTCCCAAGGACCTGGTCTACGAGGAAGACAAGCTCCAGCTGTTCCACTACAAGCCGGAGGGGAAGGTGACCTGCGGCGTACCGGTGCTGATCGTGTACGCACTGGTGAACCGCCAGTACATGCTCGACATCCAGCCCGATCGGAGCATGGTCAGGAACCTCCTGCAGCACGGCATGGACGTCTACATCGTCGACTGGGGCTACCCCACCAAGGCCGACATGTACCTCGGGCTCGACGACTACATCACCGGATACCTGGACAACTGCGTCGACTTCGTCAGAAAGGACTCCGGCAAGGGCCAGGTCAATCTGATGGGCATCTGCCAGGGCGGAACCTTCTGCGGGATGTATGCGGCGCTGTACCCGAAGAAGGTGAAGAACCTCGTGACCCTGGTTGCGCCGTTCGATTTCTCCACCAACGACGGCCTGCTGTTCAGCTGGGCCAAGCACTTGAACATCGACGCCCTCGTCGACGCCTACCGGGTCGTCCCCGGGGACTTCATGAACTCGGGCTTTCTCAGGCTCATGCCGTTCACGCTCAACATCCGCAAGTACGTGGACATGCTCGAGGTGATCGAGGATCGGGAGAAGCTCCTCAACTTCCTGCGCATGGAGAAGTGGATCTTCGACAGCCCCGGCCAGGCGGGGGAGTGCCTGCGGCAGTTCATCAAGGAGTGCTACCAGCAGAACAAGCTCGTCAAGGGCGAGATGAAGATCGGCGGCCGGGTGGTCGATCTCAAGAACATCACGATGCCGCTGCTCAACATCTATGCGAGCGCGGATCACCTGGTCCCCCCTGCCGCGACGAAGCCGCTGAACGATCTCGTCGGGAGCACCGACAAGTCGCTCTACGAGTTCAAGGGCGGTCACATCGGGGTCTTCGTGGGCGGTAAATCGCAGAAGGAGCTCGCCCCGGCGATCTCGAAATGGCTTCACGATCGCGATCGGAGCGAGCCGGCGGTCAAGGCGGCAAAGGCCGCGAAGGCGACCAAGGCAACAAGAGCAACAAGAGCAACAAAGGCCGTCGGCAAGAAGCAGCCGCGGGCGAGAGCCGGCAACAGCCGCACGAAATAAGCGTCAGGGGCGACATCAGCCTCGAGCGACACGCAGGAACGGGAGAGCACCATGGATCTTGCAGGGAAGAAAGTCATCATCACGGGCGGCGCCCGGGGCATGGGGAAGCGGTTTGCGGTGGACCTGAAGCTGCTCGGCGCCGCGCCGTTTGTCGTGGACGTGGTCCAGGAGAACCTGGACGCGCTGAAGGCCGAGGCCGGGATCCCCGGACAGATCGTGGACGTCGGCAGCGAGAAGAGCGTCGAGTCCTTCTTCGAGGGCTACGTGGCGGCCCACGGCGCGCCCGACGTCCTGATCAACAACGCCGGCATCACCGCCGACGCGCTGTTCATCAAGCAGAAGGGCGAAGAGATCACGAAGTTTCCGCTCGCGAGCTGGGAGAAGGTGATCAACGTCAACCTCACCGGCGTGTTTCTCTGCGCGCGGGAAGCCGCGTTCCACATGGTGAAGCAGAAGGTCAAGGGCGTGATCGTGAATATCTCGTCCATCAGCCGCGCCGGGAACCTCGGCCAGACCAACTACTCCGCCTCGAAGTCGGCCGTCGACGCCATGACGGTGACGTGGGCCAAGGAACTCTCCCGATACGGTATCCGGGTCGGCGCCATCGCCCCGGGGTACATCAACACCGAGATGGTCGCGAAGATCCGGCCCGACGTGCTCGACAAGCTTATCCAGAACATCCCGGTCGGGAGGCTGGGCGACATGGGGGAGATCTCCGGGGCCATCCAGTTCATCATCGGCAATGACTTCTTCACCGGGCGGGTCATCGAAGTCGACGGCGGGATGCGGATCTGATGCGGACTGCGGGGTCCTGTCGCTGCGGACCTCCCCTCCGCGCCACCCCTCCGCCCAGTACGGGCCAACGGCGGCGAGTTCCAGTCCCTTGGCTCGTCCCGGGGTAGACATCGTCACTAAAGGAGACCAGGAGATGGAAGCATATATTGTCGGTGGGGTGCGGACAGCCATCGGGCGGTTCAACGGGACGCTGGCGCCCCTGGACACGATCGACCTCGGCTCCGAGGTGATCAAGGAGGTCATCAGGCGGACCGGGGTCCAGGGCGGCGCGGTCGAAGAAGTCATCATGGGGAACGTCCTTCAGGCGGGGCTCGGTCAGAACCCCGCCCGGCAAGCCGCGATCAGGGCCGGCCTTCCCGAGAACATCCCGGCCTTCACGCTGAACAAGGTCTGCGGCTCGGGGCTGAAGTCCGTCGCCCTCGCCGGCCAGGCCATTGCGGCGGGCGAGGCGAACATGATCATCGCCGGCGGCATGGAGCACATGACGAGCGCCCCCTACGTCATCAAGTCGGCGCGCTGGGGCCAGCGCCTCGGCAACGCCGAGATGATCGACACGCTCATCAACGACGCGCTCTGGGACATGTTCTACGATTACCACATGGGGCAGACCGCCGAGAACGTCGCGGAGAAGTACAAGGTCGGCCGGGCGGAGCAGGACCTGTTCGCCGCGAACTCCCAGAAGAAGGCGGAGGACGCGATCAAGGCCGGGGTCTTCAAGGAGGAGATCGTCCCCGTGCGGCTCAAGCAGCCGAAGGGCGAGGACAAGATCTTCGACACCGACGAGCACCCCCGCTTCGGCACGACCGTCGAAAGCCTGGCGAAGCTGGCGCCGGCGTTCAAGGAGCAGGGGACGGTGACGGCGGGCAACGCCTCCGGGATCAACGATGGGGCGGCCGCGGTGCTTGTGGTCTCCAAGGAGCGGATGCAGGAGCTCAAGCCCGCGTGGGCCTTCAGGATCAAGGGCGCTTCGTCGGCCGCGCTGGACCCCGCGTTCATGGGACTCGGTCCGATCAACGCCTGCAAGGCGCTGATCATGAAGGCCAGGATCGGCGTCGGGGACATCGATCTCGTCGAGATCAACGAGGCGTTCGCGTCCCAGTCCATCCAGGTCCACCGCGAGATGGGGTGGGACCTCTCCCGCGTGAACGTGCACGGCGGCGCCATCGCCCTCGGGCACCCCGTGGGCGCGAGCGGCACGCGAATCCTCGTGACCCTCATGTACGAGATGGTGCGGCGGGACGTGACCCTGGGCCTCGCCTCGCTGTGCATCGGCGGCGGGCAGGGGATCGCGATGCTGGTCGAACGGGTGCGCTGAGCTTCGGTAACCGGGCGGGGGCCTTTTTCAGCGGTCGGCCAGTTGTTTGATCATCAGGACGAGGTCCGTCTCGTTTCCGTCGAGGTCGACGATGAACCCTTTGAGGACCGCGGCCTGCTGGAACCCGAGCTTCTGGCAGAGCAGGAAAGCGTCCTGCAACTCGGGAGCCAGTTCGATGCTCAGCTGCTCGAGCCCCAGGGTCCGGGCGATGTCGATGATGTCCTGGTTCAGCCGCTTCCCCAGCCCCTTTGCCCGGTGGCTGACGCTGGTCGTCAGCCGGATCTCCGCCTGGTGGTGCGTCCAGCTGGTGGCGTTGAAGTGCAGGGTGACGTCCCCGACAATCCTGCCGTTGTCCGTGGCGACGACGGGAAGGATGGCGTCGTAGTCCAGCTGATCGATCCAACCTTCGATTACCCGGGGGTCGGAGACGTCCTCCTTGAGGCAGGCCCGGTCCTTGAAGGGGAGTTCCCCGAAGAACGCGGCAAGGGCGCGCTCGTCATCCTTGCGCAGGGGCCTGAAGATCACTTCGCTGCCGTCATCGAGGACGACCTGCTTCGGGTAGCAGTTGATCAGCGTCTTCACAAGCTTATCCATTGCCGCCTCCCGGCTGACCCGGACGCGATCGCGGCGCGACCGCGAGGTGGAGCATCAGAAATACCATCTCCGCTCCACGATCGTCGCCAAACCCATGCCGCCGCCGACGCACAGGGCGGCCAGTCCGATTTCGACGTTTCGCTTCTTCATCTCGTAAAGCAGCGTCACCAGCACCCGCGAACCGCTGCTGCCGATCGGGTGCCCCAGGGCGATCGCACCGCCGTTGACGTTGATCCGGTCGGGGTTGATGTGCAGCGCAGCCTGGCAGGCCATCGCCTGGGCGGCAAAAGCCTCGTTGAACTCCACGAGGTCGATCTCCTTGTCCAACCCGGATTTTACCTTGGCGATGGCGCTCTGGACGGCGAAAATGGGACCGATCCCCATCAACTCGGGCTCGCAGCCCCGGCTGTCGTAGGCGACGATTTTGGCCAGGGGGCGGATTCCCATCTTGTACGCCTTGTCCGCCGACATGAGGAGCAGCGCCGCGGCGCCGTCGTTCACCCCCGAGGAGTTCCCCGCGGTGACGGTCCCGCTCTTGTCGAAGGCGGGCTTGAGCTTCGCCAATATGTCCGCCGTCGTCCCGAACCTGGGATACTCGTCGGTGTCGAAGATGAGCGGCGCGCCCTTCTTCTGCGGCACCGGCACCGGGACGATCTCGTCCTTGAAACGGCCTGAGGTGATCGCCATTTCCGCCTTCGTCTGGCTCGCCGTCGCGTACGCGTCCTGGTCCTCGCGGCTGAGGGAGAACTTCTTCGCCACGTTCTCGGCGGTAACGCCCATGTGCATGTCGCTGAAGGCGCACCAGAGCCCGTCGCGGATCATGACGTCGAACAACTGGCCGTGCCCCATCCGCTGGCCCCAGCGCGATTGGGTCATGACGTACGGGGCCTGGCTCATGTTCTCCATGCCGCCGGCAACAACGATTTCGGCGTCGCCGGCCTTGATCTTTTGCGCCGCCGTGATGACCGCCTCCATGCCGGAGCCGCAGACCACGTTCACCGTCATCGACGGGACGTTCTGGGGAACTCCGCCGTTGATGGCCGCCTGTCGCGCCGGGTTCTGCCCCAAACCCGCCTGGAGCACATTCCCCATGACCACGAAGTCGACCTTGTCGGGGCCCACCCTCGCGCGCTTGAGAACCTCTCTGATCACGATGCCCCCAAGATCGACGGCGGGCACGTCCTTCAGCGTTCCCCCAAAGCTGCCGATGGCGGTGCGCACACCGCTGGCGATCACGACATCGCGCACGGAGCCGTCTCTAGGCATTCGTCGATGTTCGGGGAACAAGGTCTTTCACCATGATTGCGATATCCGCGTACTGCTGATCGAGGTCTTTGACGAATTTCGCCAGGGTCGCGACTCTCTGAAATCCGGACCGTTCGAAGACCGTGATAACGTCACCCTGCTTGGAGACGACCCTGGCGACCAGCTTCCTCAGGCCGCTGCCCGCCCCGATCCGGCTGATCTCTTCCAGCAGAGCCCCGCCCAAGCCCCGCCCCTGGAACGACGGCTCGACCACGATCCGCACTTCGCCGACGTGACGACCCCACCCGAATGTCTGCCGGTGGAGGCTCAAAGTCGCCACGATCCTCCCGCTGAGTTCGGCGATGATCGGCAGCGTCTTCTCGTAGTTGAGCTCACGCATCCACCCGGCGATGACTTTCCTGTTCGTCACGTCGTTGCGCAGGAAGCGGATTGTCTGCTTGGGGAGGGAGGCGAAGAACCGCGACACGTCGTTCTCGTCGTCCTTGGTCATGGGTCTGAGAATGAGCGCACTGGCGTCTGCGAGCGCCAACTTCTTGGGAAGTCCTTCCAGCATCGCTCTTCTTCCTAGTCGGCGTTTCCCGACTACCAAGGACGGCATCGTCCGCCGACTCCCGAAATCCAACCCCCCACAGCCCGGTGCGGGCAGGAGACACCTTCAAGAGCCGTCCTTTATGTATGTTAAAGATAGAAACTTGCCGCTTCTTAGTCAAGGACGTAAGCTAACAGGAGTTCCGTCGATCGAGATCCTACATGCGCCATCTTGCCGTAAACCCTGGTAGAGATTACATTATCGATCCATGGACATCGATAATCTTGCTGGACGCCTGCGGGCCTTCGCCCGCGAGCGCGACTGGGAGCAGTTCCACGCGCCGAAGAACCTCGCCATGGCCCTCGCGGTGGAGGCGGCGGAGCTGATGGAGCACTTCCAGTGGCTCACGGAACAGCAGAGCACTGAACTGCCGCCCACGGTGCAGCAGCAGGTGGCGGCGGAGCTCGCCGACGTCTTCATCTACACGGTGCGGCTTGCCGACCGGCTCGGGGTCGACCTGGGGGTGGCGGTGGAGGCGAAGATCCGCGTGAACGCGGCGAAGTACCCGATCGAGAAGTGCCGGGGGAGCGCGAAGAAATCGACCGAATACCCGTAGCGTGGGGAGGGGAGTTTCATGTCCATCGATGTGATCAAAGGGGATCTGGTCCGGCACGCGCAGAAAGGCCCCGGTGTCGTGGAGGACACGGCGGGGTTCGGCGACTCCCAGGTCGCCGCGGTCCTCTTCGCGCGCCGCGGCGTGCGGCTGACGGTTCCGAGCGTGGAACTGGTGCTGCTATCGGAGGCTGAGCGGGAAGCCAGCGACCTGCTGCTGCTCGCGCTCATCCGGCAGGAGCGCGAGGGCGCGCCGGCCATCGCCATGGGCCAGCGCTGGCTGGGCGGCGAACTCGTCCTCAAACCGCAGGACGCGGCTCAGACGTCCAAGAGCGTCCCGGTCGAGGCCTTCTTTCACAAGATCATCATGGTGCGCGACCGGCTGCGGGTGCTCGAGGCGCAGATCAACGCGCACAAGGTGCTGACGGACGCCGAGAAGGTCGATCTGCAGCAGTACATCACGCGGGTCTACGGGTCCCTGACGACCTTCAATGTGCTGTTCCGGGACAAGAAGGACTTCTTCGTGGGCCAGAAGGGGGAGCGTGACTAGTCAGCGGAACCATCTGCCCCTGCAGGTGTCGAAGTGGGCGTGAAGCGGGCAATATCCGTCACCCTCGCGTTTCTCGGCGCGCTCGGCTCGGCAATCCAGGCGGTGCTGCTCCTGAGCAGCGGCAAAGCCGTCTGTCTCAACGAGGGCTGCCGGGTCATCGAGGGGCTGACGCGCGTGCCGCCGCTCTTCATCAATGTCGCAGGGCTCTGCTTCTTCCTGACGGCGGCCGCGCTCGGTTGGCGGGCGCCGGCCTCGCGAGTCGTGCGGCGGCTCCTCGGTCTGCTCCTGTTGGGCGCCGTCGCCGCGGAGGGAGTGCTCTTCTCTTACCAGATGTTTGTCGCGAAGGCCTTCTGTTCCTGGTGTCTCGCGGTCTTCGCGCTCGTGGTGCTGCTCAACCTGCTCGCCGGGGTGCGCCAGTCCGTCGGGGCGACCGCGGTCTTCTTCTCGTCGATGGCGGCTTTCTCGGTGCTGAGTTTCGGGGTCATCCAGCCGCCGGCCGGGGGACGGGCCCTCGACGGCGGGACCTACGGGGTGCGGCGTTGCGCCGCCCCCGCGAAGCAGGTCTATCTGGTCTTCTCTTCGACCTGCCCCCACTGCGCCGAGGTGCTGAAGACGCTGGAGTCGTGCAACAGCTGCAACTTCCACTTCAATCCGATCGACCAGATCGCCGGTCTCGACCTGCCGGGGGTGGAGCGCGCGGCTTCCTACGACCCGGGCGTGAATCGCGGACTGCTGGCGCTGCTCGGTATCGAAGAGGTGCCGGTGCTGCTGGTGCCCGGCCCTGAGGGCGTGTCGGTCATCCGCGGCGAGAAGCGCATCCTCGCCTACATCAGCGCCGAGTGCTTCCGCGCCTCGCCGGTGCTGAACATCGACCCCTCGCGGCTCCTCGGCGCCGGCTCGCTCGAGCTCTTCCGCGACGAGAAAGACGACGGCTGCAACGTGACGGTGGACTGCCCGCCGGGTCAGGAGCCGAAGAAGCCCTGAGACTCCGGGATGCGAGCAGGCGCCCCGGATACCCGTTCCAGTGCGGCAGCGGCGCGCCGCTGCCACGGCGCTCTGCCCGGAAGGCCACCACGGTTTGTCGGAGAAATGCAATGCGGTGGGAAGTCCCCGCTACGGCCGGGGCTCCTCCCGGAATGCCTCCCGCAGGATCCGGCTCTGCATCTCGAACGCCTTGCGCGGGTTGCGGGGGTTCTGCATCAGCGCGATCTCCTGCGCGAAAAGGCGGGCGACGTGCATGGTGAAGGAGCGCGGGTGGTCGGATTCGCGTTCGAACAGCGGATGGTCGGCGTTGAGGTAGATCGCGTTCTCCTCGCTGAAGACCTCCGGCCCCTCGGCACCGAAGTGGTCGATGACGCAGGTGACGGCCATCTTGCCAAAGCGCATGCGCTTGACGACGGCATCGGGCGTGAGCCGCTTGAGCAGCGGGTTGTGCTTTCTCGGCTTGGGTGGCTTGGGCGGTTTCTTGGGTGTTTCCGTCGCGGCCGGCGGGATTTCACGGGAGGCGCCTGCCCCTCGCCGCTGCTCTTTCCGCCCGTCGCTGCCGCTCCACCGGCCCCTGGTTGTCTCTCGCCGTAGGGAATCGGGCCGAACGGTGAAAAATCGGGGTTGCGTGCCAGAGCCGTGTGGATGCGCTGCATGACCTCCCTGACGGCCTTGCCCGAGCGGCGGTTCTCCCGGACGGCGGAGGTCTTCGCCAGTACTCGTCCCACCTCATGGGTCACCCGCTTCATTACCGCGCAGAAGGCCACGTACTCGGGGGAGTCGAGAATGAATCCGCTGCGATCGGAGGTCACCGGGAGAAAGTTGGCGTTGATCTCGCCGCGCACCCGGGTCGCGTCCTTGCCGGCCGCCATTTCCAGTCCAAAGAGTTCGCGGCGGACCATGACGCCTTTGACGCGGACTTCGATGCCGACGTCCCTGGCATCCGCCGCGCTTGCGGGGACGATGACGATCTCGCCGTAGATCGGCCCGAAGGGCGAGCCTTCGAGAACGGGCAGTCGCGCACCCGTCAGGCTGCGGGGGGTCACCGGGTGCTCGTTGAGCAGAACCCGGAAGCTCTCGGCGCGCAGCGGGGTGCCGGTGACCTGGATGGTTCCGGGATATTTCATTCCGTCACTCTTCCCGATACCCGCGGATCTTCACCGCGATCTGCTCCTCGAGTGAACGGACCTCCGAGCCGGCTTCGTCGACGCGGCCGCGCAGCGCAGTCAGCTGGTCCTCCGCATGCGAAAGCGCCGTCATCCACTTGGCGCGCAGTTCGGCCTCCTTCGGCTGGTTGTAGCTCACGCTGCCGATGTTCCGGCGCAGCCGCTCCTCCTCCTCGGCGAGGCGGCGCATCTGCTCCTGAGCCTCGTTGACCTGCCGCTGCAGGGCCGACTTCTTCGCCATCAGCTCGCCGATCTCGGCGAGAAAGCGCCGGGTCTTCTCGCCGAGATAGGGCCCGGCCGCGAAGAAGCGCAGCCGCGTCTCGTCCTCGTTCGCCAGAAACACCGCCTCGCCGACATCGCGGCGCTCCTCGACGGTGAACTCCCTGGTCTCCCCCGGGGCCAGCACGATTTCGAAGCGATAGTTCCCGCCGACCTCTTTGAGGGGTTTCTCGGGCTTGGCGAGTTTGTACGACGGGCTCATGGGCTGGTGCAGCCAGAGCGTCGCCTTCTCCTTGCCGCGGTTGGCGAGGGTCCAGGTGTTGACGAGGACCTCGACGCGGGTCAGCTGCAGCACGCCGTCGGCGATCTTGCCGCGGATGTAGGGCTCCTGCCGGGAGGCGACTTTCGGCGTCACGTCGACCGAGGCATCGACGGCATACGGGACGACCTCCTGCCCGCCGGGTGGCAGCGTGTGGCCGAGGATTCCTTCGCCGAGCGAGGTGCTTCCCTCGAAAAACGTCACCGCGCCGGCCTCGAAGGTCAGGTCGGTGTCGTTCGCAAGGACCCAGGCGTTCACCGGCCGCGGCGAGAAGGAGGGTTGGTAGACGAGCACGCGCCGTCCGGTCACGCGCTTCGAGACGATCGGGACGAGCGCCGCCTGCCCGCGCGGGATGCTGACGGGGTCGCGCGGTTCGTAGCTGAACAGTTCGCCGACCTTGACGCCCTGCGCCGCCGTGCCGCCGCTGGCTTCCATCACGGCCGCGAACTCCTTGCCTTCCTCCGCGGCGGCTCCCGCCACCTGGTCCATGCTCTGGGATGCGAACGTCGCCGGCGCGTTGGCCGCCTCCAACCGGCCGAGGTTTGCCCGCAGCGGTGCCGGTGCCGGGATCTGCCTGCGGTATCCCTGTTCGTCGCCCAGCGCCTCGGGCGCCGGCGCCGCTCCCCAGTTTACGGCGAGGTTCTGCAGGCCGGGCACCGGCACCTGCGGGCGCGGTACGAACAGCGGGGTGTACATGTCCATCGAGAACGACAGCGGGTTGCCGGCGACGAAGGAGACCGCGATGTCCTCCCAGTCCTCGCCGCTGGTGTTTTCGGCCTGCGCCCAACCCTGCAGCAGCGCCTTCTCCTTGTTCTCGGGGTCCAGGATCAGGCGGTAGGAGCACTTCCAGACCGGCATCTCGACAAGATAACCGACGCGAAGCTCGCGCTCGCCCTTGCCCGAGGCGGTGACCGCGAGGCGTTTGGCATCGGCGCGCCGCCCTTCGAGCGCGAGGTCCAGCAGGCGCACGACATCGGCGCGCAGCCCCTCGTCGAGGATCGCCAGCTCGGCGATGCCGGCGAGATCGGCCGAGCGCATCGCGCCGCCGTCAGTCAGAATCACAAGAAAGTGACCCTGCCGTACGACGTTGCCATCCGAGGATTCGGTGAACGGCTCCAGGCCGAGCACGCGTCCGACGAACTCCTCTCCGGAGACCTTGGCTGAGATCCGCGCGCCCTTGAGCTGCGGCAAGAACTGGCTGAGCGCGGCTGACTCCGGGATCCTGATCAGGATCTCCTGGAGCCGGCGCGCGAGCGGTTCGGCGGTGTCGTAACGCACCGAGGTGATCGTGCCGCCGCCCAGGTCCACCGCGTAGAAGCTGGTGAGCAGGTCCTTCATCTGGTCGGCACGGAAATTGAACGAAACGGTGGCGTCTCCGGTGACCTTCCCGCGCCGCTCGAGATAGCCCATGCCGTGCTTGTACAGGACGACCTTGCGCACGGGCAGGGATGGATCGGCGGCGTGGCTGGAGCCGGCCGCGGCGGCCACGACGCCAAGAACGGCCAGGACGGCGGGAAGGAGACGACGTTCACCCATCGATCGCACGTTCGGACCTCCTTGATGAGCACATTTCTTCGCGGGCCGGACTTGCGTTCAGCCGGCGGGGAGAGGCGAAAGACCCGGTTGGTGTCTTCATTCAGGCGAGCGCATGGTTCAGAATGTTCTGCAGCTCCCTGATGTTGTAGGGCTTCTTCAGGAAAGCCGTGAAGCCTTGCGCGCGATGGTTCGCCAGGGTCGCGTCGTCGGAGTAGCCGCTCGAAGCGACGACTCTCACGTCGGGGTCGATCTCGCGCAGCCTCGCCGCGGTCTCCGCCCCGCCCATCCCGCCCCGGATGGTCAGATCGAGGATGACGATGTCGAAAGGCGGCCCGGCGGCCCGCGCGGCCCGGTAGGCCTCGATCGCCGCTTCCCCGCCGTCGGCAAGCGTGACGGTGTGACCGAGTACCGCCAGCAATTCCCCTGCGACGTTTCTGATGATCTCTTCGTCGTCCATGACGAGGATTCTGGCCGACCGTGCCGCCGCCGCGACCGCCGCGCCCCGCGGCGCTTCGGCCACGGCATCCGAGGCCGGGAGGCAGATGACGAAGGTGCTCCCCCTGCCGGCTTCGGATCTCGCGAAGATCCGCCCCTCGTGGTTCCTGACGATGGAGTAGGAGGTCGCGAGCCCCAGCCCGCTGCCCTTCTCCTTGGTCGTGAAGTAGGGGTCGAAGATCCTCTCGAGATCCGGCTCCGGTATGCCGACGCCGCTGTCCCGGATCGAGATCATGACGTGGTTGCGCGGCGGCAGACCGTGCGGAAGTTCGGGATCGGCGGGAGGCGCGTTCCGCGCCGTGATTTCGATGGCTCCGCCGAGCGGCATCGCCTGGTCGGCGTTCATCGCGATGTTCTGGATCACCTGCCCGAGCTGCCCCGCGTCGGCGTCCACCCGCCACAGGCCGGGGTCGAGCCGCAACCGGTACTCGCTACGCGATCCGCTGAGCGCGAACCTCACCGCATTCACGATCACCGGTTCCAGCGCGATCGTCTCCCGGACCGGCCTGCCGCCCCGGGAAAAGGTCAGGAGCTGCGTCGTCAGACTCACCGACTGATGCAGCGCCTTTTCGGCCTGCTCGATCATGGCGAGCGACTTGTCCCGTTGATCGATGCACAGCTTCGCCAGGGAGATGTAGCCGAAGATCCCCTGGAGCAGGTTGTTGAAGTCGTGGGCGATGCCGCCGGCCAGGGTGCCGATCGATTCGAGCTTCTGCGTCTTGAGGCGTTCCTCTTCCAGCAGGTGCTTCTCGGTGATGTTGTTGAGCGTCTCGATCACCGACGTGGTGTTCCCCGCGTCGTCCACGATTGGGAAGGCCTTGGTCTCCACGAAAAGCACGTGGCCGCCCGCGCCCGGATGCTTGTGGACCGCCGCGTGCGGTTTCCCTGTCTCGAAAACCCGCCGGACCGCGCACTCCTCACCCGCGTCGAAGCAGGGCCGGCTGGCCTTGTGCGTAATCTCGAAGCACTTGCTGCCGATGACCTCGTCGCACGGGCGGGAAGTCTGGCCGCAGTAGGCCTTGTTGGCGGTCAGGATGCGGTAGTCGCGGTCGACGACGATGAACCCCTCGTCCACGGTGTCGAGGATGCTCCGGATGAACCCCTCGCTCTGCCGGATTTTCTCCTCGACGCGACGACGCTCCGCCAGTTCCACGGCCAGCAACTCATTCTGGCGGCGCGCGTGCCGCCCGGCGGCGATCAGCGCCGCGCAGAAGAGCGCCACGAAGAGGGTGAAGCCGAGGGCCGAGCGCAGGTCCTCCGTCCGGCGGCGCCGGTAGGGGGCGAGGGCGCTCGAGGTCAGTTCGGAGACCGCGACGACCAGCGGCAGATCCGGCAGCGCGCGGTAGCTGCCGAAACGCCGCAACTGGTCGATCGCGCCGACGACCTCGTGGTGTCCGACCGGCCCCCGGGCCAGCCTCGCGAACAACGGGCTGCCGCTCAGGTCCTGCCCGATCTCGTTGTTCTTCTGGAAACGCCGCGCCCGGACGATGCCGTCGCGCCCCACGAGCATGATGGTCCGGTCAGGGCCGAGTTCGAGTCCCTCGTAGAAGCGGGAGAAGTAGGCAGGGTCGAGGGCGACGGCGACGATCCCGGCGAAGGCGCCGTCGGCCCGGTCGATTCGCCGGGTCAGGAAGAACGACCAGGATTTCGCGACCTCGGTCAGAATGGGCTTCCCGACGAACAGACCCACGCTGGCATTCGCGACGTGCACGCGGAAGGTCTCGTTCCGCGAGACGTTGATGGGCTTGCTGCGCGGGACCGCGCTGAGGGCCAGATTGCCGTTGGCGTCCACCACGGCGATCTGGTTGAGGATCGGGTCGCGCTTGGCGCGATCGACGAAATCGGCCATCGCCTCGGTGACTCGCCCGTTCTTTTCGTACTCGAGCTTGAGAAAGAGCAGCGCGTTGTCCGCGGTATGGAAGACCCGGCGGACGTTTTCCTCGAAGGCGCTCGCCAGCACGTTGTTTTCGCGGTAGATGCGCTCGGTCTCGGCGTTGCGGTCCGCCGTCAGATGGTGCGTCACGTACAGCCAGGCGCTCGCCGTCAGGATCAGGCCGAACAGGGCGACCAGGAAACCGCTCGGGATGCGCAGCAACCGGGAGGGGAGGGAGAGGGTTTGCGGCCGGGGCGCCATGGTGAATCAGCATAGATCGCCCGCGGCCAATCCGCAAGCGCACGCAAAACCCGCAATCACCCGGAATGAGCCGGCGTATCTCGGGTGTTACGCCCCCCGTCGGCGCGCGAAGGGCGCCGCGCGCCGACGGGTTCCCCGCGGCGTGTTGCGCCTATGATTTCTTGATCATCGTCCCCTCCGCTCCGCACTTCGGACAGGCCTTCGGCTTGCAGCGGCCGTCCTTGGTGCAGCCGCACTTCTCACAGGAGAAAGTCGCCATGGTTGTTCACCTCCTTTCCGCTTCGTCACACCGGCGCGATGCCGCCGCGGGCGTCCCGCCGGTACGGCACCCAGACCAGCGCGGTCATCGACACCGCGACGTCTTTCTTCTTCGGCGCGATCGTGACGCGCTCGAGCGGCTCGGTGAGCGGGTCGACCGCGGCCTGCACGCGAGCGATTTCGTCATCCAGCGTCCGTTGCAGCTCGTCGCGCCCGGCCGCCAGCTCCTGGGCGTTCCCGGCGGCGCGGCCGACGTCATCGCGCTCCTTGAGCACGCGCCCGGCGCCGCGCACGGCGGTCGTGGCGCGACCGATCGACGACGCGCTGATCGTCTTGCGGCCGAGGAAGGCGCCGAGTATCGTCGCGCCGATCGAGACCGCGGTCTGCAGCGACTGCTGCGTCGACTGCGACTTCTCGCGCTCGACGGCCGCCTCGGCGGTGCGGATGCGCTCCTCGAGGCGCGCGAGGCGGGGCGCGTAATTCTGGCGGACCTTCTCGACGACCATGTCGCGCTTCTCCCGGGCGGCGGTCTGCAGGCGGATCCGGAAGTCGCGCTCCGTCTCGCCGGGTTTCGACACCACGCCGGTGGCGGGGCTGCGGAAAAGTTCGAGCCGGCGCGAGCGATACAGCCACTCGGCGTACGCCTTCCCCCACTCCAGGTAGCTGCGCCCCTTCGCGGCCTCGGGCGGCACGACCCCGAAGAAGGCGTCGCCTTCGGCAGGAATGCGCTCCAGGTCGGCGTCGCGCACCGGGGTCGATTCGGCGCCGTCCCAGTCCACCCGCGCCGCCGGTTCGGCGAGCACCGCGAACTCCTCGTCGGTGGCGACGCCCGCCCTGGCGTCGGCATAGTAGATCCTGCCGATGGCGAGGATTCTTGGTTCGTAGACCAGTTCGTCGACGGGAGCGCGCGGCCGTACGAAGAACTGCGGGATGTCGGGCGGGAGGACGGGCCGTGAGGTTGCCGCGTCGCCGGCCTGGCGAGTCTCAGGGGCGAGCGACGCGGCCGCACCCGCACTCGTTCCCGCGGCCGTCTTCGCTGGCGGGGAACCGTCCGCGGCCGGCCGTTCCGCCATCAGCTGTTTGATCTGCACCCGCGTCAGCGGGCCGCGCAGATACGACATTGCCCAGCGGCTCTCGAAGACCACCGGGGCGTCCTCGTGCACGTTGTGCATCAGAAAGACCCGGTTGCCGAGGCCCGCGAGTGTGCGCTCCATCGCGGCGCGGTCGAAAGCCGCTCCGCCGGAGGCGCCCTCGAGCCCCTCGAGCACGCGCTGCTTGTCGCGCTCGGTCTGCAGCCGCCCGAGCAGCCAGGTGCCGGTGTTCCCGAGGCCCTTGTAGTCCAGGTCCACCGGGTTCTGCGTCGCGAGCACGACGCCGAGGCCGTAGGCGCGCGCCTGCTTGAGCAGCGTCAGCAGCGGCGGTTTCGAGGGCGGGTTGGCCACCGGCGGGAAAAAGCCGAAGATCTCGTCCATGTAGAGCAGCGCGCGCAGGCTCGTCGTGCCGGACTGCGTCCGCATCCAGCCGAGCACCTGGGTCAGCAGCAGGGAGACGAAGAACATCCGCTCGGCGTCCGAGAGGTGCGCGATGGAGACGATTGCCACGCGCGGCTTGCCCGCGGGCGTCCAGAGCAGGCGACCGATGTCCAGCGGCTCGCCTTCGAGCCAGGCCGAGAAGCCGGGCGAGGCGAGCAGGTTGTTGAGCGTCATCGCGAGCCCGAAGCGCTCCTTCGACGGGAAGAAGGAGTCCAGGTCGAAAACGCCGATCCGCTGCACCGGCGGATTCTGGATCTGCTGGATGATCCCGGCGAGGTCGAGGTCCTGCCCCTGCCGCCAGGCGCTGTCGAGAATCGTCGAGAGCAGGATGTGCTCGCGGCTCTGCACGGGGTCGGCGTCGACGCCGACGAGGGCCAGCAGGCTCGTCGCGGTCGTGGCCACGCGTTCGCGGCGCAGGTCGCCGTCCTCGAGTACGACCTTCTCGGGCGCCTGAAAGGACTTCAGGATGGACAGCGGGATGCCCGCGCTGCTGCCAGGCGTGTAAATGGCGAACTCCGCGGACGCGCGCAGCTGGCCGATGCGCTTGCCGTCCTGGCCCCACTCCGCGAGCCCCTTTTTCCAGAGCGCGGCCTGGGTCTCGGCGTACGCCGCCGGCTCGATCCCCTTCTTGCGCGCCTCTTCTTCGTTGACCCAGGGGAGGAAGTCCGCGCCGCGCAGCTCGGGGAAAGTCAGCATCAGGTTCGCCAGGTCGCCCTTGGGATCGATGACGATCGCCGGCACCCCGTCGATCGCCGCCTCTTCGAGCAGCGAAATGCACAGGCCGGTCTTGCCGCTGCCGGTCATGCCGACGCAGACAGCGTGGGTGACCAGGTCCCGCGAGTCGTAAAGAACCAGGTTTTCAGTGCGCTTTTTCGCCGCGAGGTCGTACTCTTTGCCGAGGTAAAAGACGCCGAGCTTCTCGAAGTCCTGCATGAACCACCCTCCCTTGCCGGGTCCGGGGGGTATTGTGACTCCGCAGAGCGCAACGCGCAATCCCGTCCTTCCGGTCATCGACAAGGTTTTGGCCCTGGTGTACCCTCGCGGCATGTATCTGGAGTACTTCGGCCTGCGGGAATTCCCGTTCTCGCTCGCCCCCGACCCGCGCTTCCTGTACCTCAGCGCCCAGCACCGCGAGGCGCTCGCGCACCTGCTCTACGGCGTGAGCAGCGAGGGGGGATTTGTCCAGCTCACCGGCGAGGTCGGCACGGGCAAGACCACGGTCTGCCGCTGCTTTCTCGAGCAGCTGCCGCCGGGCACCCGCGCCGCCGTCATCCTGAACCCCGCCCTCACCGCCGAGGAGCTGCTCGCCGCCGTGTGCGACGAATTCCGGATCGCCCGGCCGGAAGGCCCCGCGAGCGTGAAGAGTTCGCTCGACCTCATCAACCGCTTTCTCCTCCAGATTCATGCCGCCGGCGAGCGGGCCGTCCTCGTCATCGACGAGGCGCAGAATCTCGACGCGACGGTGCTCGAGCAGATCCGGCTGCTGACCAATCTCGAGACGAGCAGTCGCAAGTTGCTGCAGATCATCCTGATGGGCCAGCCCGAGTTGCGCGTCACGCTGGCCCGGCCCGACCTGCGCCAGCTCGCGCAGCGGATCACGGCGCGCTTTCATCTGCGGCCGCTCTCGCGTGAGGAGACGCGCGCCTATGTCCAACACCGGCTCGCGGTGGCCGGAACCGCCGAGGAGTTGTTCCCCGCGGCGGTGATCGGCCGGCTGCGGCGCCTGAGCCGCGGGGTGCCGCGGCTGATCAACATCCTCTGCGACCGGTCGTTGCTCGGGGCGTTCGTGCAGGGGAAGCGGCAGGTCGAACGCGCCACGCTCGCCCAGGCCGCCCGCGAGGTCGCCGGGGATGCGCCGTGGCCGAAGGCGCGAATTGCCGCGGCGGCCGCCGCAGGAGTCTTCGTGACCGTGGCGGTGCTGGTCGCCCTGGCCGGGCGCCAGACATCGCAACGCCCCGCGACGGTGTCGGCGCTGTCGGCGCCGGCCGCACCGCTGGCGCCCGACAAGACGCCGCCCGTGCCCGCCACGGCGGCGACGGCAGCCGGCGCCCCTCCCGTTTCGACCCCCTCGCCCCGACCCCGACCACTGCCGCCGGTCTCGGGCGTGCTCCGGGCGCTCCTCGAGCAGCCGGAGGCCCGGCAGCAGAGCGAGGCGTGGGGCTGGCTCTACCGGCTCTGGGGGATTCGGGTGGCCGATGGGGAGAACGGTTGCGCGCTGGCTCTCGTGCACGGCCTGGACTGCCTGCGCGGCGAGGGGGGGCTGGAGCAGCTGCGCCGCCTGAACCGCCCGGCCGTCGTGCGGGTCTACGATGCGCAGGGTGAGCCCCGGTGGCTGGTTCTCGAGCGACTGCAGGGCCGGCAGGTGACGCTGGCGGCGGGCGGGGCGCGCACCGTGGTCGACATCGACAAGCTCGAGGGGTACGACATCCGGGAATTCGTGCTGCTCTGGCGGCCGCCGGTGCACACGCGGGGGACGCTGGCCGCGGGGGACAGCGGCGCTGGCGTTGCATGGCTGGCGAAACGGCTTGCAGCGACGGGCGGTTCGACTCCCGAGGCCGCGGCCGATCCGGTGTACGACGAGAGGCTGACCGCTGTCGTGCGCCGCTTCCAGAAGGCCTCGGGGATCGCAGACGACGGCGTCGCCGGCCCGGAAACGCTGATCCTGCTCGACGCGGACCCGGCCCCCGGGACGCCGACGCTCGCGGGGGCCGACTGATTATGTCCTACATTCTCGATGCGCTGAAAAAGTCGGAGCGCCAGCGCCCCCCCGGCCCGGTCCCGGACCTATTCACGGTGCACGGGCCCCAGCCCCCGACTCCGCGCGTGCCGACGCGCGCGATTGTGACCGCGGTGCTTCTCGTGGTCGCGGCGACCGCAACCCTGGGGGCCTGGTTCGGAACGGCAGACCGCGACGAAGATGCAGCGCAGCCGCCAGCTGCCGCTTCGATACCGCTGCGCGCCGAAGCTCCGGCTGCCCCGGTGGCCCCGCGCCCGGTCGCAGCGGTGGGCGTCGAGGCGGGCCCAGCTTCGGCCCCGGCCCCCGTTCCTGCGCGCAAGCCCTTCGACAACCGGCCGAAATCGCCCGCGCCGCCCGCGCGGATTCCACGCGGGGAGGACGCTTCGACCGTCGTCCCGGTTGCGATCCCGGAGGCGCCTCCGCGCATTACCCCATTGCCGTCCCCGGCCGCCCCGGACCCCGGCTCGATGGTGGCGGTCCCGATGCCCGCGCTGCCGGCGACGATCACGCCGGCGCCCGCTGTCCTGCCGCCGCCGCCGGGCCTGAAGGCTCCATCAATTGCGGTGCCGGCGAGCGGAATGCAGTCGGCCGGGATTCCAGCCGCGCCCCCGGTCAGCCCTCCGGAGCCAGTGCCCGTGGTGCCGCCGCCCGAGCAGTCACCACCTGCAGACGGTCGAGTCCTCGAACTGTCCGAACTTCCCGCTTCGGTTCGCGCCGAACTCCCGAAGCTGCTCGTCTCGGGCCACGTCTGGTCCGAAGAGCCATCGTTGCGCCTGATGAGCGTCGATGACCGGCTTCTGCACGAAGGCGGCGAGGCGGCACCCGGTCTCAAACTTCAGGAGATCACCTCGTCGGGAGCCGTCTTCGTCTTCAAAGGGTGGTACTTCCGGGTGGCCGGGGGGCGCCCATGACCGTCCGGCCTTCCGCTCCGGACTATGTCCAGTTCTACCCGACCCTGAACTGCAACCTGGCCTGTGATTTCTGCTTCAACCGCGGACTGCCCCCGCAGCCTGATGTCGAGCCGGCCGCATTCGCCCTGATGCTCGACCAGCTGAAGCTCGCCGGAGTCGAAACGCTCGATCTGCTTGGCGGCGAGCCGACGCTGCACCCGCGGCTCGACGAACTGGTGGCGGCGATCGCCGCGCGCGGGATGCGCACCACGCTGAGTACGAACGGCCACGGCGATCTCGCGGTGCTCGAACGCCTTGAAGACACGTTCGGCCGCGCCACGCTGCGCGTCGGCGTTTCGGTAAACGAAGGGGAACTGCCGATGCCCCTGCGCGACTTCATCGCACGGCGATCGCCGATGCTCAAGAGCCTCTGCACGCAGGAGTGGGTGCTGCCGACGGCGGCAGCCGGGCACCTCGCGCGACCGGGCGCCGAGTACTTCCTGATCTTTCGCGACCCGGTGTCGGCGGACGACCTGGAGGGCGGCCTCTCCTACCCGGAGTACCGCTCGCGCCTCGATACGCTTCGCATGCGCTACCCGCGGGCAGCGGGCGTGGCGTGCGACGGCTTCGTGCCCGAGGGCGACGCCGCGGCCCGGCTGCGCGGCGTGCGCTGCCCCGCGGGCACGACGAAACTCTCCGTGCTGCCCGACGGCTCGGTCTACCCGTGTTATTTGCTTTTCTCGCAACCGGAATTCCGGCTCGGCAATTTGCTGACGGACGCGTTCGCGGCGATCTGGAACCACCCGCAGCTGGAATTCTTCAGGAACTTCAGTGAAAACGCCTGCCCGCGCTCATCCTGCGGCCACCACGCCACGTGTCACGGCGGCTGTCCGGCGGTGAGCCTGCTTATCGCCGGCGACCTGGCGGCCCCGGACCCGCGCTGCGTGCCGCCTACATCCGGTTCGGATCGAACCTGATGCCGCCGCGCTCGTACAGCGCCAGCAGGCTGCTCTTGTCCACGGCCTTGACGAAGGCCTCCTTCGGCTCGACTTGCTTGCTCTTGACGAGTTCGAACAGCGAATCGTTGAGCGTGCGCATGCCGATATTGCGCTGGGTCTGCATCAGCGAGGGGATCTGGAAGGTCTTGCCCTCGCGGATCAGGTTCGAGACCGCGGTGTTGACGATCAGAACCTCGTAGGCCGCGATGCGCCCGCCGCCGACCTTGCGGCAGAGCGTCTGCGCGATGACACCCTTGAGCGTCTCGGAGAGCATGACCCGGATCTGCGTCTGTCGGTCCGCCGGGAACTGGTCGATGATGCGGTCCACGGTGGACGGCGCGGTCGTCGTGTGCAGCGTGCCGAAGACCAGGTGGCCCGTTTCCGCGGTCTCGATCGCGATGCCGATCGTCTCCAGATCCCGCATCTCGCCGACGAGCACGATGTCCGGGTCCTCGCGCAGCGCCGCGCGCAGCGCGCGCTTGAACCCCTGGGTGTGGGTGCCGATCTCGCGCTGGTTGAGCAGACACTTCTTGTTCGGGTGGACGAACTCGATCGGATCCTCGATCGTGATGATGTGGTCGGCGCGGTTCTCGTTGATGTGGTTGATCAGCGCCGACAGCGTCGTCGACTTGCCGGAGCCCGTGGGACCCGTCACCACGACGAAACCCTTGGAGAGCCAGCAGAGGTCGATGATCTCCTTGGGCAGGCCGAGCTGCTCCATGGTCGGGATTTTCGTGGGGATCTGGCGGAAGACCGCCCCCATCCCGGTGCGGTCCATGAAATAGTTGCAACGGAAGCGGGCGACCCCCGGCAGGTCGTAGGCGAAGTCGGTGTCGCTGTCGCTCTCGAACTCCTTGCGGTTCTTGGGCGAGCAGATCGGCCAGAGCAGTTCGGCCATGCGCTCCGGCGTCAGCGGCGGCAGGTCCGTCTGGACCATCCGGCCGTCGAGACGCAGGCGCGGCCGTTCGCCCATGGTCAGGTGCAGGTCCGAAGCTTTGCGGCCGATCATGTCGCGGAAGAGTTCGTCGATCGGGGGCGCGCCGCCGGCTCGGGGGTCGAACGAATTGTGCGCTTCCATCGCGGTCTGCGTGCGGTTGGCCGTGACGGCGGTCGGGGCTTCCTGCGGGGCACCCGGCGCGGGGGGAGGCTCCTCCGCCGCCGCGGCGGTCGCCGGCCGGGGACATGGGCAGACCTGGGCCTCGACGCCTTCCCCGGGAAAGGTCACCGCGACCGTGAAATCGCGGTAGGCGAAGGCGACACTTTCGCGCGCCTCGATGGCTCCGCGCTCCGCGGGACCGGCCAGCTCGCGCAGGTACGCGAGCACGCGATTGGTGCTCAGCGGGCTGGAGCCGACGGGCTTGGTCCCGCGTTCGGTGTGCAGGAGCGGCGCCTCCCCGGACTTGAGCGTGAAGCGATCGGCGCCGTGGGCGGCCATGGATTCGAGAATCTTGTCGAGTGCGGCCACGCTACTGTTCCTTGAGGGTGATCGAAACGACCCGCTTGAGGTTGACAAGAAACAGTTCGTCGTCGCGCTCGACGTGCAGGAAACCCTCGTGGCGGTTGACGATGTCGAGCACGCGCTGGCCGCCCGCCGGACCGATCAGGGCAACCTTGCCGTCGATGTGGCCGCCGGTGTCGAACTCGAGGTGCACTCTGGTGTCGGGAACACCCGTGCGGGTCTCGTAGTAATACCATTCCGTCCGCTGCGGTTCGCCGATCATCACCCAGGTGATTGCGTCGTGGCGGGCCAGCAACACCTCGCCGCCTTCGCGAAACAGCGGGATGAAGGCCTGGGGGACGTTGAAGATGTCCGAGGGGGTTTCCGGGCCGTGGTGGTTCTGGGCGAACGGGGAGAGGAAGACGAAGCGCGTCTCCGGTTCGTGGGGCGGCATTTCGACGAGGACGGAGGCCTTTTCCTTGGGAACCTGGTATTCCTGCATCTGCCCTCCTGCACGGGATGTTCGGCCCTCGGGAGTATAGCATGCGCCGGCCGGCGATCACTGCTACACTCTCCCCCATGACCAGCGGCGTCCCCGATCCGTTTGCGCACCGGCCGCGTCGCGCCTGGCGGCGCGTGATCGTCGAGGCCCCCGCCGGCCTGGTCGACGATGCGGCCGACATCGTCGCCGAGATCTCCGGCGCCGGCGTCGAGATCACCATGGCGCTGCCCCCGGCCGCCCCGCGCCCGACCGAGCGGGTGATCGGCTACCTCGCGCAGGACGGCGCCGCCGACGAACAGGAGGCACTGCTGCGCGGCGAGTTGGCGGCCCTCGAGGCGCGCAGCGGCGTCGCCGGCGCGATCCAGGTGCGCGCCGAGCCGCTGCTCGAGGAAGATTGGGGGGCGGGCTGGAAGGAGCATTTCCACCCCTTCCACGTCGCCCCGCTGCTGGTGATCAAACCCTCCTGGGAACCGTACGAGCCGCTGGCCGGCGAGGCCGTGATCGAGATGGACCCCGGCATGGCCTTCGGCACGGGGTTGCACGCGAGCACCCGGCTGGCGCTCGGGTTCATCGAGGAGATCAGCGTCTTCTCGCCGCCGGATTGCGCGCTGGACGTCGGGACCGGCACCGGGATCCTGGCGATGGCCGCGGCGCTGCGCGGCGCCTCCCTCGTGGTCGCCATCGACAACGACCCGGACGCCGTCGAGGCGGCCCGGGAAAACATTGCGCGCAACGATCTCGCCGGGCGCGTCGACGTCAGCGGACGGGAACTGGGCGCGATCGAAGGGAAGTTCGACCTGATCGCCGCGAATATCACCGCCGACGTGCTGCTGCCGCTGGCGCCCAAGCTCGTCGCGCGCCTGTCGCCCTGCGGCGTCCTGGTCCTGGCCGGCCTGCTGGCGGGAGAGCAGACAAACGAGGTCCGCGGAGTCTACGAGGGGCTCGGACTGCTCTGTGCCGGCGAACGCAGCGAGGGGGAATGGGCGGCCCTGCTGCTGATCGCCCCCGCGGGCGGCGAGGTCTTCGAGCTGGTCGACGAGCAGGGGACGATCGTCGGGCGTGCCCCGCGGGCGCTCTGCCACCGCATGCCGTCGCTGCGGCACCGGGCAGCGCACGTGATCGTCACCGACGGCGCCGGGCGCATCTACCTGCAGAAGCGCTCGTCCGCCAAGGACATCCAGCCGGGCAAGTGGGACACCTCGGTCGGCGGCCACCTGGATGCCGGCGAGGACTTCGAGACCGGCGCGCGCCGGGAGATGCGCGAGGAACTTGGCCTGGCCGGCGAGTTGCGCTTTCTCCACCGCTACCTCTGGCAAACGGCGCGCGAAACCGAACTGGTCGAGACCTTCCTGCATGTCGCGCGCTCGGAACCGGCGGTCCGGCCCGAGGAGATCGACGAGGGGCGCTGGTTCACGATCGCGGAGGCCGCGGCGCTGGTCGCCGCCGGCCACGCGACGCCGAATCTTTCGGAGGAGCTGCGGCGGCTGGGGGAAGCGGGGATTCTGTAGCGGGCCCCCGGGCGCCGGCTTAGCGCGCCCGGAGGCTTTCCCGCGCTGGCCAGACTACTTCTGCTGCAACTTCTTATACGACTCGTACTTGATGTCCTTCTGTATCGAGGATTGCTCCGCGGGCGACATCGGTGCCGAAATCGCCCGATCGTAGCTCTCGTTCGCGCCGACCTCCTTGCGCACCTCCTCGCTCTGAACCGGCGCCGCCTCGAGCTTCGCCTTGCTCTCGCCGAGTACCTGCTTCGCGCCGGCGACGTCGCCCTTGTCCACCAGCGCCGCCGCCCTCTGCCGCGCCGCGTTGGCCTGGAAGACCGACGAGCGCTCGGAGATGTCGCGGTTCATTTCGCGGGAGACCTCCTTCCGGTCATCGAGCCAGTTCAAGCGCAGCTCCTGCGACGTGGCGAGGGGCCGCTTCTCGCCGGGGAGCTGATAGCGCACCTGGACCTGGCCGATGCGGTGGCTGCCGCGCGCCCAGCGCGGCGGCGCGAGGCGGCACATCACGCGGCGGCGCTCGCCGGCTGAGAGCCCGCCGACGTTGACGACGTAGCGGTTGCCGTCGCGGCGAAAACGGTACCCGAGCACTTCGTGGATCACGACCTCCGCGTGCACCTCGATCGTGATCTCGACATCCGCGGCGTAGAGGCTCTGCAATGTCGAGAACTCGCGCGCCAGCATATCGGGGATGCGCTGCGCCTGGTCGATGTAGTAGTAGGTGCCGCGCCCGCTCTCGGCGAGCCCGGAGAGCAGGTCCTCGTTGAACTCGTAGCCGACGCCAAACGTCGTGACGGAGAGGCCGCGCTCGCCCTCGCCGGCGACGATGCGGGAGAGTTCCTCGGGAGAGGTGATGCCGCGGTTGGCCAGGCCGTCGGAGAGCAACAGCACGCGGTTGATCCCCTCGGCGTCGAAGTTGCGGCGCACCTGGCGGAAGCCCTCGACCAGGCCGCCGCCGAGATTCGTGGCGCCGCCGGGGCGGATGCCGTCGATCACGCGGTGCGCGCGGCGACGGTCCTCGAGCGCCTCGGAGGGGATGGGCACCTCGACGCGGTCGTCGTAGGTCACCAGCGCGAAGCGATCGCCGTACTGCAGCGCGTCGACGAGGCGATGCGCCGCCTCGATGACGAAGTCGATCTTG
>JANOHV010000138.1:0-1603 GCA_031406795.1 Candidatus Rokuibacteriota bacterium | reverse complement strand
GGCTGGGAGGCGGGTGAATTATCCCGATAGAAAGATGACCCTGAACCTGAAGACTGGGGGGGGAGTTTGTCATCCATTATATGACAAGTTTCCGGGGAGGTCATCTGGCGGAGGGTGTGCAGGACGTGAATCTGGCCGGTGGACTTGCCGGTCAGCCAGATGAGCCGGGCGAAGCGGCCGGACTTGAGCTGGCCGAGGGCGAACTCCAGGACGCAGCCGGTCTTGCCGTAGCCGGTGGGGGCTTCGAAGAGAAGAGCTGAGGGCTGAGAGCTGAAAGCTGAGAGCAAATCCTTCTGAATCGTCTCCTGTCCGGGACGCAGAGTGGGAAAGGGGGGGTGGAAGACCAGTGTGCGGCGGCGGGCGGTGGCGCGGAGCTGCTGGTTCAGGAACTCGACGACGGCGTCGAGCTGATGGAAGACGAGCGCCTCGTCAAAGGGCGTGAGCGCGATGGTCTGGGCCAGGCCGGAGCCGGCCTCGACGAAGACGAGTTCCGCGCGCGTGTCCTTGGCGCCGAGTGTGCGACGCAGGACGACGTAGGCGGAGAGCTGGAGAAAGTAGGCCGGATAGTCGGTGCGCAGCGCGGTCTCCTCCGCCGGGAGCGGGCGCATGACGCTTTTGATTTCGCGAAGGGTGTTGCCGATCAACTGGTCGATGCGGCCGGTGAGGGCGAAGGTCCAGCCGCGGTGCGTGAGGCGGCCATCGATGACGACCTCGAACTGGGCGGCGGGCGACTCGGCGAGCGTGCGCTTCTGGAGTTCGTTATGCCAGTGCTGGCCGAGTTGCGCGCGCCAGAGGCCTTGCGGCCCGCCGCCACTCTCCTGCGGGCCCAGGCTGAAATTGGCGAATTCGCCGACGCTCAGGCTGACGGTGCGGGTTGCGAGGGAGAAATGCATGAAGGAATCACCACGGAACACACGGAACAGACGGAAGGAAAGAGGGAATCGCCTTCTGGAGGGCCCGCGTCCCTGCGGGCCGGGTTTGGATAGTGCGAAAGACGGCCCGCAGAGACGCGGGCCCTCTATCGGCGGTGTCAGTGATCACGCCCTACAACCGGATTTCCGTCTCGGCGGCGACCCATTCCTCGAGGCGGCGGGTGATCTTGGCCACGGTGGCCGGGTCGGCGGTCTGGGCGGCGAGGGGCTGGTTGAGCAGGTGCGCGGTGGCGTCGCGGTCGGCGACGGTCAACCCGGGCCACCATTGCTGTTTTACCGGATAACCTTCGTCGCGGAGGAGGCAGTAGAGGGCCTTGAGCCAGACGATGTCGGGCCGGCCGCCGGTAGCGAGGGCGCCGAGGCTGGTCCGGAGCAGGTCGGTCACGTCAGCGCGGGACTCGTCGGGCACGGGATTGCGGGTGAGCAGGGTGCAGAGGGCGGCGGCGGCCTTGAGGGTCTCGTAGGACCGGCCGATGCCGTCGTGGCGCTGGATGAGGCGGTGTTCCGAGATGAACCAGGTGCGGCCCTGGTTGGTGGATTCGAGCCAGAGTTCGGCCTCGTCGAAGAGATCGAGGTTCGTGGGCATGGACGCTGCGGCGCGGAGCGGAGTCCGCGCCCTACCTGTGGAAATCCGGCGCAACAGGTGCAACACGCCGTGGTCGGCCGAGAAG
>JANOHV010000109.1:0-18683 GCA_031406795.1 Candidatus Rokuibacteriota bacterium | reverse complement strand
AGTCGAACCACTACCGTGCGGACAATTTCCCGCTCACGGTTCAACATGCCGATTACCGTACACAAACACCAAGCGGGTGTCCAGAGACAAATAATGCTGAGCTTTAGTAATTCCTTAGATCAGTGGATGACAGGGCCCTGGCGCGCGCCGCGAGGCAGTGCCAGTGCGCGCGCCAGGCGCGCCGCCGCGGCGTCGTCGCAGCGCACCCGCACGCGCAACCCTTCGGGCTGTGCCGCCTCGCCGAGAACCCGCCCCTCGGCCCGCAGGCGGGTCAGAACCCCGAGGTGTTCGTAAGGGACGAGAAATTCCCGCTCGCCGCCGAACGAGAGCAGCGCCTCGATCCGCGCCAGCAGAACGTCGAGCCGCTCGCCGGTCGCGGCGGAGACGGCGACCGCCGCGCTCGCCGCCGTGCCGGCGCGCAGCGGATCTTCCGGTGGCAGACGGTCGATCTTGGTGTAGATCTCCAGACGCGGAAGGTGCGCCAGGTCGAGTTCACGCAGGTAGGCGAGCACGGTTTCCCGTTGTTCCTCGTGCGCGGGGTGGCTGATGTCGGTCACGTGCAGGAGCAGGTCGGCCTCGTGCAGTTCGCCGAGCGTGGCGGTGAAGGCGGCGGTCAGCTGCGGGGGGATATGTCTGATGAAACCGACCGTGTCGGTCAGCACGAAGGCGCCGCCGCCCGGCAGCGCGATGCGTCGGGTGGTCGGGTCGAGCGTCGAGAAGAGCCGGTCCTCGACGACGACGCTGCTGCCGGAGAGGGCGTTGAGCAGCGTCGACTTGCCGGCGTTGGTGTAGCCCACGAGCGCGACGACGGGGATCGGCGCCTTGCGCCGCCGGCGCTGGTAGAGCGCCCGGTGCCGCCCGAGCGCGGCGATGCGCTGGCGAAGGGCGGTGAGACGGTCGCGCACGCGGCGCCGGTCGGCCTCGAGTTTGGTCTCGCCAGGGCCGCGGGTGCCGATTCCCCCGCCGAGGCGGGAGAGTTCCAGGCCTTTGCCGACGAGGCGCGGGAGCAGCCGCGCCAGTTGCGCGACCTCGACCTGGAGCCGTCCTTCGCGGGAGCGGGCGCGCTGAGCGAAGATGTCGAGGATCAGATCCGTGCGGTCGAGCACCTTGGTGGCGAGGACCTTGCCCAGATTGCGCTCCTGCCCCGGGGTCAATTCGTGCTCGAACAGCGCGAGGTTCGCGCCGCTCTCCCTGAGCAACTCCGCGAGTTCGGCGGCCTTGCCGCTGCCGATCAGCAGAGCGGGGTCGGGACGGTCCCGGCGCTGGTAAAACGTGCCGACGACTTCCGCGCCGGCCGAAACGGCGAGCCGCCCGAGTTCGGCGAGCGACTCCTCCAGGTCCCACGCGGCGCGCCCGCGCAGCTGCAAACCGACGAGCACCGCCTTCTCGTACAGTGTTCCCGGATGGTTGGTGCTCATGGTGCCCACCTCTTTTCGCTCAGGTGTTGAAGTATGACGCCGGCGACGTCCGCTGCGGCCATGTCGGCCGCGGCCGGGATCCAGGTCAGCCGACGCTGAGCGCGGAACCAGGTCAGCTGCCGCCGGGCGTACTGCCAGGAGGCCCGGCGGATCGCCTCGAGGGCCGCGCCGAGCGTCGTCTCCCCGAGCAGATGCGCGAAGAGTTCGGGGTAACCGACGGCCCGCAGCGCGGGCAGACCGGGATCGACGCCTTCTTCGAGGAGCGTGCGGGCCTCCTCGAGGAAACCGGCCGCCATCATCACGTCCAACCGCAGATTGATCCGCCGCCGGATCTCCGCGCCCGGCAGGTCGATCGCGAAGACGCGGACCGCCGGCGCCGGGCTCTGCTGGCGGTGCCGCCGGTGGTGTTCGGTGAGCGTCCGGCCCGAGAGGAAATAGACCTCGAGCGCGCGGTTGAGCCGGAAGCCGTCGTTGGGGTGGAGGCGTGCGGCCGCCGCCGCGTCGACGTGCGCGAGGAGCGCGTGCAGTCCACCGGGGAGCGACTGGCCGATCGCGGTGATCCAGCGGCGCAGGCCCGGGTCTGCCGCCGGCGCCGGGCAGAGCCCCTCGAGGGCCGCCCGCAGATACAGTCCGGTGCCCCCGACGAAAAGCGGAGCGCAACCGCGGGCGGCGAACGACGGCAGCAGCGCCGCCACCGCCGCCTGGTAGCTGGCGGCGCTGTAGCGCTCGTCGGGGTCCGCGACGTCGACCAGGTGGTGACGGACGCGCCGTCGCTCGGCTGGTGTCGGCTTCGCGGAGCCGATGTCGAGACGCCGGTAGACCTGACGGGAGTCGCAGCCGATGATCTCGGTGCCGAGCGCCTCGGCGACGAGTATCCCGACGGCGGTCTTTCCGGTGGCCGTCGCGCCGACGAGCGCGACCGGTGCCGGCGCGCCCGGCTCAGGTGCGCTTGAAGCGCCGCTCGATTTCGTCACGGTCGATCGTGATGCTCGTGGGCCGCCCGTGCGGGCAGGCCGCGGGCGTGCCGGTGCCGGCGAGGTCGGAAAGTAGCGCGTCGATTGCGCCGGGCCCGAGGCGTTGGTTGGCCCTGATCGCCGTGTGGCAGGCCAGCACGGCGGCGGCGCGGTGGCGGAAGTCCTCGACCCGCGCGGGCGCTTCTCCGGCGAGCGCGAGCGCCAGCAGCTCGCGCATGAACGTCAGGGCACCGGCCTCGTCGAGTTCCGGCGGCAGCGCGAGCAACCGCCAGGCGCGCGGTCCGATCGGTTCGACAACCACGCCGAGCGCGTCGAGTGCGGAGCGCAGCGTCTCGAGCGTCTCCTCTTCACCGGGGGCGGTGTCGAAGAGCACGGGCACGAGCAGGTGCTGGCAGGCGGCGTCTGCCCGGCGCGCGAGGAATCGCTCGTACAGGACGCGCTCGTGCGCTGCGTGCTGATCCACCAGAATCAGTCCCTCGGCGGTGGGGCAGACGAGATAGGTTCCGAAGAGCTGCAGCGTCTCGGGCGAGGGAGCCGCCGGCGCCGCGGCGGGGCGATCCGGTCCGAGAGGCAGCTGCGGCTGCCGGGGTGGCGTCACGGTGTAGTCGCTGGCGACGCCCGGTTCGGCGGCCAGCGCGGGCGGTGGCGGCGCCTCGCAGTCGGGCGGGGAGGGCGAAGAGGGCGGGGAGGCAGCGGCGCCGGATCGCGCAGGGAAGGCGGGAAGACGCAGCGAACCGTCCGCGCGCAGCGCCTCGCGCAGCGCCATGCCGACGACGGCGCGAACGGCCAGGGGATCGCGGAAACGGACTTCGCGCTTGGTCGGGTGCACGTTCACATCTACGAGTTGCGGGGGCAGCTGCAGCCAGAGGAAGTACGAGACGCCGCAGCGCTCCTGGAGGAAGTGGTCGCGGCAGGTCTCGCGCAACGCCTGCGCCAGCGAGGGGTCGCGGACGGGGCGGCCGTTGACGAAGAGCTGCTGGTTCTCGGCACCCGGCCGACCGGCTCCGGGGCGCGAGACGAAACCCGAAACGGAGCAGGCCTCGCCGGCGCCCCGCACCGGGAGGAGGCCCGCGAAGAACTCCCGGTCGAGATACGCGCGCAGCCGGGCGGCGGGGTCCCCGGTGTGGGCCAGGCGCAGCAGCTCCCGGCCGCCATGGCGCAGGGTCAGGCCGACGCCGGGGCAGGCGAGGGCGAGCCGGGAGGCGACCTGGAGGCAGTGCCCGAGCTCCGTCGCCTCCGAGCGCAGGAATTTCAGGCGGGCCGGCACCGAGTGGAAGAGATCGCGCACCTCGATCAGCGTCCCCTCGGGGCAGCCGCAGGGGACGACGCGCAGGATGCGGCCGCCGTCGGCTTCCAGGCGCGTCCCCTCCGCGGCGCCGCGCGCGCGGGACTCGATCCGCAGGCGCGCGACCGCGGCGATGCTCGGCAGCGCCTCGCCGCGGAAACCGAAGGTCGCCACGGCCGCGAGGTCTTCGACCGCGGCGATCTTGCTGGTGGCGTGCCGCTCGATCGCGAGCAGCAGATCGTCCCGGGACATCCCGCCGCCGTCGTCGGCGACCCGGATCAGGCTGACGCCGGCGCGCGCCAGTTCGACGCTGATCTGCGCGGCGCCGGCGTCGACGCTGTTCTCGAGCAGCTCCTTGAGCGCGGCGGCGGGGCGCTCGACCACCTCGCCGGCCGCAACGCGGTTGATCGTCTCCTCGGGGAGGATCCTGATGCGGCTGCTCGGCTGCACGCGGTTCACGGCGCCGAAGCGGCGGCGATGTCGCGGAGGCGAAATCGCTCCCAGGAACCGTAGGAGCCGCCCTCGAGATCCAGGTCGTAGGCGACGTCGACGCTCATGCCGCCGGCGAGGTCGTTGGCCCGGGCGCCGAGATTGAAGCCGATGAAGGAGTGCCGGTGCAGGGCGGTGCGCTCCGCCCCCCGGGAGCGCTGCACCAGGGTCAGACGGAGGTGGTTGTTGCCCACGGTGCGCGGGGGCTGCACCAGGCGCACGTCGCGGGTGGCGAACGTCGGTTCGGGGTTGTGCTGGCCGAAAGGCGCCAGCCGCCGCAATTCGAGGCCCAGGCCGGGGGCGAGGTCCTTGAAGTTCACCACGGCGTCGATCTGGATGCCCTGCCTGGCCGGCGGCAGCTGGACCCCGCCGGCGGCGTCGCGGTTGAGCTCGCGACGCAGGGCGGCAATGTTCGCCTCGGGGATTGAAAAACCCGCGGCGTGCGAGTGGCCGCCGAGCGACGTGAACAGGCGCCGGCTCGCGTCGAGACGCGGATAAAGATCGATCTCCGGGACGCTGCGCGCCGAGCCCTTGCCGGGTTCGCGCCCGGTGGAAATCAGCAGCGCGGGGCGGGAAAAGCGTTCGGCGATCTTCGCCGCGACGATCCCGATGACGCCGGGGTGCCACCCCGGATCGGCGAGTACCAGCGTGCTGTCGCCGAGCATCCCCGGCGCCGTCTCGACGAGCCGCACCGCCTCCTCGCGGATCTGCGCCTCGATCTCCCGGCGTCTGTGGTTCAGCCGCTCGAGCAGGTCGGCGAGCTGGCGCGCCTGCCGCAAATCGCCGGTGAGAAAGAGTTCGACGGCCGTGTCGGCGCGGTCGAGTCGCCCTGCGGCGTTGATCCGCGGCCCCATCCCGAAGCCGATCTGGGATGCGCGCAGGGGGCGCTTTTCGATCCTGGCCGTCTCCAGGAGCGCCCGCACCCCCGGGCGCGGGCTGTTGCCGAGGGTCTCGAGCCCGTGGTGCACCAGCACCCGGTTCTCGCCGAGCAGCGGGGCGATGTCCGCCACGGTGCCGAGGGCGACGAGGTCGAGGTAGGAGAGCAGCCGCTCGTCGTCGCGCGGGTGCGCCCCGGGCCCGATCAGCCGTGCCAGGGTCTGCGCGAGCTTGAAGGCGATGCCGACGCCGGCCAGGCTCTTGAAGGGATAGCCGCACCCCTGGCGCCGGGGGTTGAGGACCGCGTTGGCCGGGGGCAGTTCGGCGGGGGGTTCGTGGTGGTCGGTGATGACGACGTCGACCCCCAGCGCGCGCGCCTCGCGGACTTCGGCGCAGCTCGAGATGCCGCAGTCCACGGTGATGATCAGCGTGACGCCGGCGGCCGCGTGCCGGCGAACGGCCGTCCCGTCGAGCCCGTAGCCGTCGTCGATGCGGTGCGGGATGTGGTAACCGACCGCGGGTGTGTGCCGGCGCAGGAAATCGACCAGGAGCGCGGCGCCGGTGACGCCGTCCACATCGTAATCGCCCCAGACGAGGATCCGCCGTCCATCGCGCACGGCGCGGGCGACGGTGTAGACGGCGTCCGCCATGCCGCGCATTGCGAGCGGATCGTGCAGACGCGAGAGCGCGGGTTCGAGAAAGTCGCTGGCCGCGGCCGGTTCGGTGACGCCACGGTTGGCAAGGACCGTGGCCAGCGTCGCGGACAGGCCCAGTTCGGCCGCGAGTCGGTCGACGGCGTCCTGCGGGGGCTTGAGAAGATTCCACCGACTGTTCGCGTTTACCAGCATGTGCTTGCCATGAACCTACCAGCGTGTGGGGAGGGCGTCAAGCAACGGCGCCAACGCCAACGGCGCCGGGTCAGCGCCGGCCGGGCGCCTCGCCGGCCTTTAGCCATCGAATCGGAGCTTTACGCAGCTTCCGGCCTTGAGGTATCATGACCAACTTATGCAATCGAGATCCGTGTGGCTCGAGACGCTCGGCTGCCAGATGAACGAGGCCGACTCCGAGAAGATGGCCGGCATGCTGTGCGCCGAGGGGTACCGGCTTGCCGTTTCGCCCGAAGAGGCGGACGTCATCGTGGTCAACACTTGCAGCATCCGTGACAAGGCCGAGCAGAAAGCCTTCAGCCTGGCCGGCCGCTTCGGGCAGCTCAAGCGTCGACGCCCGGGAACGCTGCTGGTGCTCACCGGCTGCGTCGCACAGAAACTCGGCGCCGGGGTGCTGGCGCGCGCGCCGGCGATCGATGCCGTCGTCGGCACGGCGCGCCTGGCCGGGCTGCCGGCGCTGCTCGAGCGGGTGCGGGCCACGGGACGGCCGGAGGTCGACACCGAGGAGACCAGCGCCGGCGAGCACCCCGCCGCGCCGCTTCGCGCGAGTCGGATCAAGGCCTGGACCAATGTCATGTTCGGCTGCAACAATCACTGCGCCTATTGCGTCGTCCCGCTGGTCCGCGGGCGCGAGCGCAGCCGCAGGCCGGCGGAGGTTCTCGCCGAGGTTGCGGCGCTCGGGCGCGACGGCTACCGCGAGGTGACCCTGCTCGGTCAGAACGTCAACTCGTACGGCCGCGGGCTGGCCCCGCCCGCCGATTTCGCCGGGCTGCTGCGCGCGATCGACGGCAGCTGCGGCGTCCCGCGGGTCCGGTTCACCACGTCGCACCCGAAGGACTTCTCGACCGGTCTGATGCGCGCGGTGCGCGATCTGCCCTCGGTCTGCGAGGCCGTGCACCTGCCGCTGCAAGCCGGCGCCGACGCCGTTCTCGGGCGCATGAACCGGGGCTACACCCTGGAGCGCTACCGCCGGATCCTCGGCGAGCTGCGCGAGACCGTCCCGGAGGTCGCGGTGACGACCGACATCATCGTCGGCTTTCCGGGCGAGAGCGCCGCGGATTTCGACGGCACCATGCAGGCGCTGGCGGAGTTCCGGTTCGACGGCATCTTCTCGTTCCAGTACTCGCCGCGCGAGGGCACGGCGGCCAGCACCATGAGCGATGGCGTCGCGGCCGACGAGAAGACCCGGCGTCTGATCGCCGTGCAGGCCCTGCAGCGCGAGATCACCGAGGCCCGCAACGCCGGCCAGATCGGTCGGACGGTCGAGGTGCTCGTCGAAGGCCCGAGCCGCCGCGACGCCGCGGCCTGGAAGGGACGCACCCGCGCCAACCGCATCGTGAATTTCCCGGCCGCGGGGGCGATACCCCCCCGGGACTTCGTGCAGGTTCACATCACCGGGGCGGGCTTCCTGTCCCTCGAGGGCCGGACCGCGGCCGGCGACCTGGTCGCCGCGCGGTGCGGCTGAAAACAGCACCACGGACGCAGAGGAGATGTCGATGGCAGAAGAAGCGGTCAAGAAGTCCGGCGAGAAGAAGCCCGCGGTCAAGAAGGACCGCGCCGCGGTCAAGGCGATGCTCAAGCCGCTCAAGAATGAGCGCGAGGAGGCCAAGGCCGCCAAGGACGGCAAGAAGCTCGCGAGCGTGCGCAAGAAATACCGCACGGCGACGCACGCGCTGCGGAGCACCGCCGCGCCCAAGGGGAAGAAGGCCAAGAAGGAGTAGTCCGACAGGCGGCGCCCCGGCGGGGCCGATCAGCCCGCGACGCCGAGAAGCGCCCGGGCGGCGCCGCCGAGGATGCGGTCGGTGAGTCCTTCGGGCAGACCGAGGCAGCGCAGCCGGGCGATTTCTTCGGCCTGGCCGACCCACGGGGAATCCGTCCCGAACAGGAGCCGGTCGGGGCGGTGGCCGAGGAGTATCTCGCGCAGCAATCCCGCGGGAACGTGACCCAGCGTGAAGCTGGTGTCGAGCCAGATGCCGCTGCCGAGCAGCAGCGCGGCGACCTCCTCCCAGCGCCGGTAGCCGCCGAGGTGCGAGGCGACGATCTTCAGTCCCGGGAACGCGCGATGGATCGCCAGGAACCGGTGCGGCGCGGCGCGGTCGGAGTCCGGGAAGCCGATGTCGTGCCCGGCGTGGAACAGCGCAATCAACCCCGACCGTTCCAGAGCGCGGTAGAGCGCCTCCAGCGCGGGGTCGTCGACGTGAAAACACTGGTACTCGGGGTGCAGCTTGACGCCGAGAAAGCCCGCGGCGGCGATCTGGCGCACTTCGTCCGCCGGGTCGGGGGCCGCCGGGTGGACCGACGGGAAGGGGTGCAGGCGCGGTCCCGCAATCTGGCTCGACCAGCGCAGGATCGAGCCGAACTGCCCGGGTTCCGTGGCGATGGAGCACACCACCGCGGCGGCGACGCCGGCGCGATCCATCGAAGCCAGCAGGGCGGCCACGGTACCGTCGAGGACCGCGCGGACCCCGCCCTGGCGCTCGAGGTTGGCCAGCGCACGCACGGCGAGCCTGTCCGGAAAGGCGTGGGTGTGGAAGTCGATGATCGATCCGCTCATGCGCCCATCTGAAGTGATCGCGGCCCCGGTGTCAAGCGACCCGCCGGACCACGATCCGCGCGGGCGCGGGGACCGGCGCGTTCGATGAACCGGGTTTGACAATGGCTGCGGCGGCTGGCTAGATACACGGCACAGGAGGGTTGGCAACGATGCGGATCGTGATTGCTTCGGATCATGGCGGGTTCCCGTTGAAGGACGAACTGGTGCCGTTCATCCGCTCCCTGGGTCACGAAGTCGAGGACCTGGGGGTACACTCCCTGGAACCCGCGGACTACCCCGACGCGGCCGAGCGGGTCGGGGTGGCGATCCGCAGCGGCAACGCCGATCGCGGGGTTGTCTTGTGCGGCAGCGGCGTCGGCGCGGTGATGGCCGCGAATCGCATGGAGGGCATCCGCGCCGGAGTCGGCCACGACACCTATTCTGCACGGCAGGGGGTGGAGCACGACGACATGAACGTGCTCGCCCTCGGGGCGCGGGTGATCGGCGGGGAGCTGGCGCGCGACGTCGTGCGGGCCTTCCTCGGCGCCCGGTTTCTGCCCGAAGAGCGTTACCGGCGGCGCATCGGAAAGATGGAGTCCCTCGCCAAGCGCTACGGTCCCGGCACGCTGGCTGACCGCTGACAAGCACGCCAGGGCTCAGAGGATTATCCCGTAGCGCTTCGCGTGATTGCGGATGAAAAGCAGCGAGTTGTTGGCGCGAGAAAGCCGCATGTTCTTCTTCTGGATCTCGACGACCTCCTCCAGCGGGATCTGCTCGGCCCTGATTTCGCGGGCCACCTGTTCGAGAAGGCGGTAGATGCTCCGCAGTTCGGCGGGGGTGAACTGGCGGCAGGTCGCCTGATTGAATACGAAAAAGCCGTCCGCGATGTCGCGGGCGAACTGTTTCGGATTCCCGGGTATGGTCATGCGGCCGTCCCCGCCGCCGTCTTCAGGCGCGGAGCGCGAATGTTGACAATCCCGCGCCACGACGGGTACATTGTGCCGCCATGAGAAAGACGCTGTGTCTCTGCGCGCTCCTTGCCGTTGCGGCGCTGTCGAGCGCCTGCTCCTTCAAGATCTTCGAGGACATCGGCACCGACCCGCACATCCCCACCATCGGGGTCTTCGCGCTCGTGCACTTCGTGCCGGCGGCGGCCCCGGAGCCGGTCCCGACAGGGGCTGCAGCCGACGCGTTGGCCCGCGAGAGGGCCATCTTCTTCGACTCGGGCGGCTTCACGCTGCAGCGCGGGAAGCGCTTCCAGATCACGATAGCCTACAGCGACGCCGGCGGCGACATCGTGAAGTTCCACCTCCGCGACCGTGACGGGGCGACGCAGGTGGATATCGTCCCGGTCGACCAGACCTACTTTGCCGGCACTTCCGGCGCCGGGACCGTCCCCACGGAGGGCATCGAAATCACGGGCGTGAGCGGGACTCACCGGCTGGAGCTCTGGGCCGAGGACAGCCACGGCAGCCGCAGCGAAAAAGTGGAGTTCGTCGTCACCCTCGCCCTCTAGGACCCCGCCGGCGGCGCCCCGGCGATGCGTTCGGCATAGAGCGGGGACATCGCCCAGAGGCGCTTGACGATCCCCGGCATGATGTCGATCACGAAGTCCACCTCCTCCTGCGTGCTCTCCTTGCCGAGCGAGAAGCAGATCGAGCCATGGCAGATCTCCGGCGGGACCCCGATCGCGGTGAGGACGTGCGACGAGGCGAGGTCCTCCTCGTCCTCCCCCTTGATGTTCGAGGAGCAGGCGGAGCCGGAGGCCGCGCAGACCCCGTTCATCGAGAGCCAGAGCAGCAGCGACTCGCCCTCGACGTACTCGATCCAGAACGAGACATGGCCCGGAAGCCGCCGGTCGGCGATGCCGGTGAAGTTCATGTAGTCGATCCTCTCGCCGAGGCCGCGGCGCAGGCGCTCGCGCAGCGGCACGAGCCGGGCGTTCCACGCGGGGAGTTCCTCGCGGGCGATCGCGGCGGCGCTCCCGAGGCCGACGATGCCCGGGACGTTCTCGGTCCCGCAGCGATAGCCCCGCTCCTGCAGGCCGCCGTCGAAGAGCCGTCCGAGCCTGGTGCCCTCGCGCAGATACAGCGCGCCGACGCCCTTGGGGCCGTAGAACTGGTGCGCGGCGAGGCTGAGCGCGCTCACGCCGAGGGCGCCGACGTCGACCGGGATGGTGCCGACCGCGGCCACCCCGTCGCTGAAGAACGGGACCCCCCGGTGGGCGGCCGCCGCGGCGAGCGCCGGGATGTCCTGGATGACGCCGATTTCGCCGTTGGCCTGCATCACCGTCACGAGGGCGGTGCGCTCGGTGATCGCCGCCGCCACGCGCGCCGGGTCGAGCAGCCCCCCGTCGTCGACCGGAAGAAAGGTCGTCGAGAACCCGCGCCCGGAGAGCGCGCGCAGCGCGTTGAGCACCGAGTAGTGCTCGATGTTCGAGGTGACGACGTGATCCTTGCCCCGGGGCGCCTCGGCGAGCAGTCCCTTGATCGCCAGATTATTGGCCTCGGTTCCCCCGGACGTGAAGATGATCTCCTCCGGTTTCGCCCCGATGAGCGTCGCCACCTGCTGGCGCGCCTGGTCCACCGCCTTCGCCGAGCGCTGGCCGAGCGGGTAGTAGTGCGAGGACGGGTTGCCGTACTCCTCGCCGAGGAATGGGAGCATCGTCTCGCGCACGCGCGGATCGGGACGCGTGGTCGAGGCATGGTCGAAGTAGATCGTACGCACGGGGTTCATGGTGCCTCCTAGCGGTTCATTTCGCACAGACGCAGCTGGCGCGGCGTCTTGGGGATGATCACGATGCCGGTATCGCTCACCACATAGCGTTTGCGGTCTTGCTCCTGGTCGTAGCCGATGACGGTGTCCGGCGGCAGGCGCACGTTCTTGTCGATGATGGCGCGCCGGATGCGGCAGCGCCGGCCGATGTCGACGCCGTCCATGATGATCGAGTCGCGGACTTCGGACCAGGAGTGGATGAAGACGTTGCGCCCCAGGACGCTGTCGAAGACGCGTCCCCCGGAGACGATGGATCCGGAGGAGATGATCGAGTCCACCGCGAAACCGCGCCGGTCCTCGTCGTTGAAGACGAACTTCACGGGCGGCGCGTTGGGGTCGGAGGTCATGATCGGCCAGTGGTGGTTGTAGAGGTTGAGCGGCGGCGTAACGCTCTTGAGCTCCATGTTCGCCTGGAAGTAGGCTTCGATGGTCCCCACGTCGCGCCAGTAGGAGTTCTGTTCGCCCTTTTTCATCCCCGGGATCGTGTTGCGGTTGAAGTCGTAGACGAAGACCCGGAGTTTCTTGAAGATCTGCGGCAGGATGTCCTTGCCGAAATCCATCCGACCGCGGCGGTGGGCCGAGCCCTCGAGGATGCTGTCGAGGACGGCGGTCGAGAACAGGTAGTTGCCCATCGAGACCAGCGCGAACCCGGGATTGCCGGGCATCGGGCTCGGGCGCGGCGGCTTTTCCTGAAAACCTTGCACCCGCCAGCTCTTGTCGACCTTGATGATGCCGAACCCGCGCGCCTCGGCCCGGGGCACCGGGAGCGCGGCGATCGTGATGTCGGCTTTGTTCTCCACGTGGAAATCGACCATCTGGCCGATGTCCATCCGATAAATGTGGTCGGCGCCGAACACCGCGACGATGTCCGGGTCGGACTGGTGCACCAGGTTGAGGTTCTGACGCACCGCGTCGGCGGTTCCGCGGTACCAGCTCTCCCCCTGCTGCATCTGCGCGGGGACGGCGCTGACGAACTGGTCGCGAAGCACCGAACCGAGCCGCCAGGTTTCACGGATGTGCTCGATCAGCGACTGCGACTTGAACTGCGTGAGCACGTAGAGCGAGCGGATGCCCGAGTTGACGAAGTTCGAGAGCACGAAGTCGACAATCCGGTACTTCCCGCCGAAGGGCACGGCGGGCTTTGCGCGATCGCGGGTCAGGGGGTAGAGGCGTTCGCCCTTGCCCCCGGCCATGATCAAGCCCAGGACCTTGGTTCCCATAACGGCTCCTTTCCCGCGGCGCGACGCGGCGTCGCGCCCGGCAGGGGTGTGCTCAGAGACCGCGGCGCGGGCCACGGCTGCCGAGCGATCGGTAGAGATCCACATAGCGGCGCGCCGAGCTTTCCCAGGAGAAGTCCGCAGCCATGGCGTTGGCGCGCAGGCGCGCCCAATCCCGCCGCCGGGCGAATGTCGCGAGCGCCTCGTCGACCGCCCAGAGCAGGCCGTTGACGTCGTAGTCGCGAAAAACGAAGCCCGTGCCCGTCCCGCGGGCGGGTGCGAAGTGCTCAACGGTGTCGACCAGCCCACCGACGGCGCGGACCACCGGGATGGTCCCGTAGCGCAGGCTGTACATCTGGTTCAACCCGCACGGCTCGAAGCGCGAGGGCATCAGATAGCAGTCGGCGCCGGCTTCGATCAGGTGCGCCAGCGCGTCGTCATAGCCGATGCGCACGGCGAGTCGCCCGGGGAGGGCGCGGGCCAGCGCGGTGAAGAGGTCCTGGTAGTGCCGATCACCCGAACCGAGGATGCAGTACCGCAGTCCCCGCGCCGCGAGGGCGGGCATGGCCGCGGCGATCAGATCGAACCCCTTCTGGTCCGCGAGGCGCGAGATCGTCGCGAACAGCGGGACCGCGGGGTCGCCCTCGAGGCCGAAGGCCTTCAGCAGCGCCTCTTTGCACCGGGCTTTGCCTTCGAGTGCGCCGGCGTCGTAGCGGGCGGGCAGAAACGGGTCGTTCTCGGGGCTCCACCGCTCGTAGTCGACGCCGTTGATGATCCCGTGGAGTGCCGCGGCCCGCTCGCGCAGCACGCCGTCCAGCCCCTCGCCGAAGGCGGGCGTGCGGATCTCCTCGCTGTAGCGCGGGCTGACGGTGGTGATCGCGTCCGCATAGAGCAGCCCCCCCTTGAGCAGGTTGATCCTGCCGAAATACTCGATGCCCTGGGGGTGAAACAGGCGCTCCGGAATTCCCGTGTAGGCCATGGCTGACGCGGGAAAGATCCCCTGATAGGCCAGATTGTGGACCGTCAGCAGCGAGCCCGCCCGCGCGAGCGGCCCGGCGAGATCAGGGCGGTGCCGCAGGTACAGCGGCAGCAGCGCCGTCTGCCAGTCGTGCGTGTGGATCACGTCGGGGCGCTCGCCGAGCGCCTGCAGCGAGGCGAGAACGGCGCGGCAGAAGAGCGCGAACCGCCCGGCGTTGTCCCAGTAGTCGCCGTCGGGCCCGCCGTAGAGATGGGGTCGGTCGAAGGCCGCGTCCTCGCGCACGAACAGGACGCTCACCCCCGGCGCGGGTTCGTGTCGCAGCACGGTCACCCGCACCTCGTGTCCCGGAAAGGGCAGATCCAGCGCGTCGTGCGCGCGCGGCAGGTGGGGGAAACGCGCGCGCGTCTCGCGGTAGTAGGGGACAAAGAGCAGGACGCGGTGGCCGAGTCGCGCCAGTTGTCCGGAGAGCGCGGCGGTGACATCGGCCAGGCCGCCGCTCTTGGCGTACGGCAGCGCCTCGGAGGCAACCATGGCGATCGTGAGGGACGCGGGCTTTCTCATGAAACCCCCTTCTGCTTGAGCAGCGCGAGGAATTCGGACTCCGTGAGACGGGGTACGCCGAGCTTCTCGGCCTGCAGCGCCTTCGCTCCCGGGTCGGAGCCGACGACGACGTAGCTGGTGGCGCGGCTGACCGAGGACAATGACCGGCCGCCGGCGCGGGTGACCAGGGCCTGGGCCTGCTCGCGGGTGAGCGAGTTCATGACCCCGGTGAAGACGAAAGAGCGCCCCCCCAGCGGAGCGGACCCGGCCGAGGGGTCGGCGGTTTCGGGCGCCGCGTGCACGCCGTTCTCGCGCAGCGCCGCCACGATCCGGCGATTCTCCGGCTGACGGAAGAAGGCGGTCACGCTTGCGGCGATCTCGGGTCCGACGCCGCGCAGGCCCGTCAGTTCGTCTTCGCCCGCGGAAGCCAGCGCCTCGAAGGTGCCGGCGTGGGCGGCCAGGACCCGGGCGACCTGCTCGCCGACGTGGGGGATGCCGAGCGCGTAGATCAACCGCGAGAGGCTGGTGCTGCGGCTGCGGCCGATCGCGGCGATCAGTTTGCCGGCCGATTTCTCGGCGAGTCGCTCAAGAGGGAGGAGATCCTCGGTGGTCAGGCGGTACAGGTCGGCGACGGAGTTCACGAGACCGCGGTCGACCAGTTGGTCGATCAGCTTCTCGCCGAGCCCCTCGATGTCCAGCGCGCGGCGTGAGGCGAAGTGCCGGATCGTCTCGCGGAGGCGGGCCGGGCAGGCCAGCGACGTGCAGCGCCAGGCCGCCTGGCCGGCCTCGCGATTGATGAGCGCCCGGCACGAGGGGCAGCGGGGGGGGAACACGATCGGCAGCTCCGAGCCGGTGCGCAGCGAAGGGACGACTTCCTGGACCGCGGGGATGACGTCGCCGGCGCGCGTGACGATCACGGTGTCCCCGACACGGATGTCCTTGCGCCGGATTTCATCCTCGTTGTGCAGCGTCGCCCGCTCGACCTCGACGCCGCCGATGCGGACCGGGGCCATGATCGCAACCGGCGTCACGACCCCGGTGCGCCCCACCGAGAATTCGACGGCCCGCAACGTGGTGCGCGCCGAACGCGGCGGGAATTTCACGGCGACGGCCCAGCGCGGACTGCGGGAGACCGAACCGAGTCGCTCCTGGCTGGCGATGTCGTCCACCTTCACCACCACCCCGTCGATCTCGAAAGGCAGTTCGTCGCGGCCGGCATCCAGCCGCCGGTAGTACGCGGCGGCCGCCGCGATCCCGACGGCGCGCTCCACCAGGGGCACCACCGGCAGGCCCCAGGAGCGCAGCGCTTCGAGGGTCTCGGTTTCGCTGGCGGGTGCGAACCCGGGACAATCGCCGATCCCGTAGCAGACGATGGCCAACGGCCGGGAAGCGCTGACCCGCGGGTCGAGTTGGCGTAGCGCACCGGCCGCGGCATTCCGGGGATTGGCGAAGGGCGGCGCCCCCGCCTCCTCGCGCTCGCGGTTGAGCCGCGCGAAATCGCGGGTGCGCATGATCACCTCTCCCCGCACCTCGAGGTACGCGGGAGGCGTCAGCGGTCCATCCGGGCGCAGCCGCAGCGGGAGCGAGCGCACGGTCCTGAGGTTTGCGCCGATCTCCTCGCCGGTGACTCCGTCGCCCCGGGTCGAGCCGGACGCGAACCGGCCCTCGACGTAGACCGCCTCGACGGCGAGCCCGTCGAGCTTCGGCTCAAGCACGAAGGGCAGGGGAGCTTCGCTGTCGAGCAGGCGTCGGATCCGCTCGTCGAAGTCGCCGAGTTCCTCTTCGGTGAAAGCGTTCTGAAGACTGAGCATCGGCACCCGGTGTCGCACCGGGAAGAAAGCGCCGGCCGGGGCGGACCCGACGCGCCGCGTCGGTGAGTCGGCCGACGCCAGTTCGGGGTGGGCCGCTTCGAGTTCCTGGAGTTCGCGCATCAGGCTATCGTACGAGGCATCCGTGATCTCGGGGTCGTCGAGCACATAGTAGCGGTGGTTGTGGCGCTCGATGGCGGCGCGCAACGCGGCGATTCGCGTCGCGGTGTCCCGTCCTGTCGCACCCATGGTTGATCGATGATAGCACAGGCATTCGCGTGCGGGCGTTGACTTTCACGGACCCGGTGTTACCATACGCGGCAGGTAGGAGCAATCATGCAAATAGAAGACGCCGACAAGGCCCGCCGTCTCGCCCGGACCATCGTGTCCGATATCGCGTTGTACAATCGCGAGGAGATCCGCAAGGGCATCAAGAACGACAATGTCTTCGAGTTGCTCGCCGTCGAGATCGAGCGGGGCAAGAAGCTGTACCTCTCCCGGGTCTCCCCCGAGATTCAGAAACAGAAGAACTTCTACAATCAGGCGATCGTCGACATCCTGATCAAGCAGTACGGCAACACCGAATCAAATATCTGGTAACAGCCCGCCGTAAGGGACTCGTCCGCGTGCGCGAGGCGACGGGGGCGTCCCTTCGGTCGTGCGTCTGCGCCGCCTGCCCGTCACGGTGCCCAGGGCTCGAAGGCTCGTAACTCGCCTGCGGCTCAAACAACGAGCCTTCGTCCCTGCGGGACCGCCCCGGTCACCGCGTCGGGCTTCACGGCGGCTCCGCGCATCTTCCCTCAGTGACGCCCCAGCCGCCTCGCTGTTGTCTGCGACAAGCGATGCGCATGAATACGTGGCTGTATTGCCCATATTGGGCGGTGCTCGACGGTAGGACCCCGAATCACAACAGCCGTAACGGTAGCGGAGAGGTCGATCAAAAGGGTCCAGGTGCAAGGAAGGCGACAAGCGGATGCTGAGACGCACTGGTGTGCGTCGCAGGCAGATGGGCGGAGCCTGACGCCGCAGATGGGCCCTTTTCAGCGGCCGTAACGGTAGCGGAGAGGTCGATCAAAAGGGTCCAGGTGCAAGGCAGTCCCCCGAAGCTGCGACTGAGGCGGGCTCGTGCCCGCCGCAGGGAGCCGCGAGGAGGACAACGCCGCAGATGGACCCTTTTCAGCGGCCGTAACGGACTATTTCGTGCGGCGGATGACGGCGACCAGGCGGGCGGGGTTGGTTTCGTCGAGCGACACCAGTTCGTGGCCGACTTTGGCGCACCAGGCCCGAACGTCGGGAGGGAAGCCGCGATCGTCGGCGTAGACAATCAGTTCGTCGCCGACCGGGAGCGTCTTCAGCGAGGCGCTGAGTTTGATGATCGGTACCGGGCACTTGAGGCTGCGGGTATCCAACTCCATGGTCATTCCTCCTTGCGATTCATCTATTAGTGTGCTGGTTGATGGGCTCACGCGCCGGAAGACTTGCGCAGGACCCGCTGATCCCCGACGCGGATGGTCATCCCGGAGCGGTCGAAGTACTCCAGAAGGGGAACGGAGTACTTGCGCGAGACCCCGCTGATCTCCTTGAACTCCGGCATGCCCATCTTCGCGCCGCCCTTGAGAAATTCGCCGACACGGGCGCGCAGCGGCGCGAGATTCTGCTCGTGCATCAGAATCTCCTCGGTGACCTTGACGAGTTTCTTCGCCGCCAGCAGCAGGCCGATCGACTCGCGGATCGCTTTCGCATCGAGGCGAAGCTCCTGCGCCACGGCCTCGAGTCCCGGAGTCTGCAGCCCGGCCCGGATGAAGAGTTCCTCGACCTTTCCCTTGACCAGCTCCTGGTCCACCCGCAGCTCGATCCGGTGGGTCCGCAGCCGGACCAGATCGTGTTCGAGGACGATCTTGCCGCGCTTGGCCAGCAGCTCGAGCAGCGTGGCGAGGACCCGCGGCGCGGCGGAGGGGAATTTCGACTTGAGCTCCTCCTTGGAAAGCCCGGCCTTCAGCGGCTCGGCGGCATGGAAATCCGCGAGCAGGCGCAGCGAGCGCTCCTCGAAGCCATTGGCCTCCTCCCGATGCACCCAAAGGGGGGGCGTTCCCGGGATTTCGACCAGCGTGCCTTTCTTGACGAGGGCGGCGAGGTGGTTGTGCAGGGTGCCGCTCTCGATGTTGAGTCGCCGCGAGAGCTCGTCGCGCGCGGCCCCGCCCAGCCCGGCTTCGCCCACGAGCAGCGGCACCGACTGGGCGGGGTCCAACTCGGCCATGATCGCCACATGATCGAGCGCGGCCTGCGAGAACTGCCGGTGCTTCGCGGGCCGGGTGTCCACGAGCTCGCCGCCGCCGAGCGTCACGACGGGGGAGTAGCCCCGGATCACGAAGCGGTCGCGCGGCAGCGCCACGCCGGGCGACTCGAGGCGGAATTGCACCATGGCCTCCTCGCCCGGGGCGAGCTCCGCGCGACCGAGCAGGATCACGCGCGCGAGGATTTCGCTGGTGCCGAGATGCAGCCGCACCCGCGTCCGATTGGCCAGCGGCTTGGCGGCGGTGGCGAGGCAGGCGAGCCGGGCATCCATCAGAAACGAGGGCTCGAGCATCCCGGGGTGGGAGAGGACCGCACCCCGCTCGATGGCGCTCTTCTCAACCCCCTGGAGGTTGATGGCCGTTCGCTGGCCGGCGCGTGCGGACTCCACCGCCCGGCCGTAGACCTGGATGCCGCGGATCCGGCTCTCGAGGCGGTTGGGGAGCACCTCGACGCTTTCACCGACCGCGAGTCGCCCGGCGATGAGCGTGCCGGTGACCACGGTGCCGAAGCCCTTCATCGTGAAGATGCGGTCGATCGGCAGCCGGGCGAGACCCGTGGTCTCGCGCGCCGGCGCCCGGCCGAGCGCCTGCGCGATCGCGACGCGCAG
>JANOHV010000090.1:0-26583 GCA_031406795.1 Candidatus Rokuibacteriota bacterium | reverse complement strand
CCTCAGGCACCCGCTGCCGCGTTCTTGCACCCCTCTCGCAACCCGGATCAGCCCCGTAGCCGTACGGTTGGGCCCGTGGGTGCCACCATTGCTCGCCGAGCCGCCTCGGGAGACCGACGGACTTTGACGTAGCCGTGGGGTCTCGCGGTTTTTCATTGAAGACCGAGCGGTTGTGTGCTACAAGACCGGGTTGCACAGGCGGATTGGCAATGGGAGGAAGATAATGGAGTCGAAAGATTACCTGTTCACTTCGGAATCGGTGACCGAGGGGCACCCCGACAAGATCGCCGACCAGATCTCCGACGCGGTTCTCGATGCGATCCTCGCGGAGGACCCCTACGGCCGCGTGGCGTGCGAGACGATCGTCACGACGGGCCTCGCGTTCGTTGCCGGCGAGATCACGACCAAGGTCTACGCCGACATCCCGAAGATCGTCCGCGAGACGATCAAGGAGATCGGCTACACCGACGCCGCCTACGGCTTCGACTACGAGACCTGCGGCGTGCTCACCGCGATCCAGGGGCAGTCGCCCGACATCGCGATGGGCGTCAACGAGGAGAAGGACCACGAGCAGGGCGCCGGCGACCAGGGCATCATGTTCGGCTACGCCTCGAACGAGACGGTCGAGCTGATGCCGATGCCGATCCTGCTGGCCCACAAGCTCGCCAAACGGCTCTCCGACTGCCGCCGCTCGGACCTGATCCGCTACCTTCGCCCCGACGGCAAGACCCAGGTCACCGTCGAGTACGCGAACGACAAGCCGGTGCGTGTCGACACCATCGTCATCTCCACCCAGCACGACCCGGACGTGACGCTGAAGAAGATCCGCGAGGACCTGATCGAGCACGTGATCAAGCCGGTGATCCCCCGCGAGCTGCTGGACGAGGAGCGCATCACCTACCACGTGAACCCCACCGGTCGCTTCGTCATCGGCGGGCCGCACGGCGACACGGGCCTGACCGGCCGCAAGATCATCGTCGACACCTACGGCGGCTGCGGCAGTCACGGCGGCGGCTGCTTCTCGGGCAAGGACCCGAGCAAGGTCGACCGCTCGGCCTCCTACATGGGGCGCTACATCGCCAAGAATATCGTCGCCGCCGGTCTCTGCGACAAGATCGAGGTCCAGCTCGCCTACGCGATCGGCGTCGCTGACCCGATCTCGGTCTTCGTCGATTGCTTCGGCACCGAGAAGATCACCCTCGAGAAGATCCGCCAGCTGATCCGCGAGGTCTTTCCGCTCAAGCCGAAGGGGATCATCAAGCACCTCGATCTGCTGCGGCCGATCTACAAGAAGACCGCCGCGTTCGGGCACTTCGGGCGCCAGGAGCCGGAGTTCACGTGGGAGCTCACCGACAAGGCCGCGGAGTTGAAGAAGGCCGCGGGCCTGTAGCAGCAGCCGGCCCTACTCGCCGAAGACCTCCGCCTCGAAGCTGAGGATCTTCGCGCCCTCCTGCCAGGCGTTCTTCGGCAGGCCGGCCTTGCGGCAGGTCTGCTCGAGGAAGGTCGTGCGGTCCCAGCCGTAGTCGGTGGCCACCTGCGGCAGCAGCACGCCGGAGTTGAAGCCCCGGGTGATGTAGAGCCCGTGGCGGCCGACCTCGATCTCGCGGATGTCGGCAACCGGCTTCATCGGTGTCAGCGCCGAGATCTCGACGTGGATCTTCGGCAGCTCGGCAACCGTCAGCGGCGGGAAGCGCGGGTCCTCGCGCGCGGCAGCCACGGCCATCTGCGCGACGGTGCGGTACAGCGGCGTGTCCTCGCGGAACGTCCCGATGCACCCGCGCAGCTCGCCCCCGATGGTGATGGTGACGAACGCGCCCTGCGGGGTCTGCAGCGCCGGGTTTGCGCTCTTCGGCTCCGTGCGCTGGCTGTCGCGCACGCTCTCCGCGATTGCCCGCCGCGCGATGCCGAGCAGTTCGGCCCGCGCCGCGCCGTCGAGGCGGCCGACGGACACGGCCGCGGCCTGGTTCGCGGCGGATTTCTCGGCCGGGTTCCCGCCGTTCTTCCCGCCGGCCGCCGCCCCGTCCCGCCAGAACGCCAGCGCCGCGTAGCCGACGACCCGATCCTTCGGCCCCGCGGTGTCACCCGAGTTCGCCTGCTTGAGCAGCACGCCGCGCTGCGCGCCCAGCCGCTTCACGTAGTCCATCGTGATCAGCACCGGCAGGATGCCGCAGGCTTCGCAGCGCTCGGCGCCGATGTCCCTGACCAGCGCCTGCGTGTCGAGCGCCGCGATGGAGGCGAGCGCCACGGCGTCGAGCTGGTTCGCCTCCGCGTAGCCGTGATAGTGCGAGAGATCCGAACTGGCGACCACCAGCACGCGCCGCTGTTTCGCAAAGGCGACGAGGGCGTTGACAAGCGTCAGCTCGGCCTCGGGGTCGCGCCCGCCGACGACGACCATGACCAGCTTGAAGCCGGTGAGCGCCCGCTGCAGGAACGGGACCTGGACCTCGAGCGAGTGCTCGTCGCGGTGCGCCGACGGCCGGTAGCTGATGTTCGGGTGCGCGCCGATGAGCTGACCGATCAGCTCGCGGTCGCACGGGATCGGGCCGAGCGGCGTGTCGAAGCGGGTCGTGTCGTACACCGACAGGCCGGTGAAGGCGTCGCGGTGGCTGGGACCGATCACGACGACGGTGTCGTAGCTCTGCCCCTGCACGGCGCGGTAGGCGTGAGCGGCGATCGGCCCGGAGTAGACGTAGCCGGCGTGCGGGGAGACGATCGCCAGCGGCGCTTCCTTGCGCTGCGACGGCGGCGCGGCGGCGATCATCGCGTCGATCCGCCGCGCAAGCTCCGCGGCGTCACCCTTGAACTCCGCGAATTGCAGGCTGATGCTGTTCATGGCGTTCACTCCTTCCGCTGTAACGGCCCCGTGCGGACCGCTGGTTTGTGCCGCCGCTCCCGCCGCATCCGCCGCATCCGCCGCACCGGCCACGGCGGCGAGGCCCAGCAATACAGCAGTGAGCAGGTTTAGCATATTGTAGGGGAGGGTCTTAAACCCTCCCGAAATGCATTTCACCTGACGTCGGTAAGCACGCGTTCGCAATTCTTTTAGTCCGTGATCCGCGAATCCCTAGCGGCGAAAATGCCGCCGGACCACATCCAGCGGCGGGTCCTCGAGCCCGCGCACGAAGGCCAGGCTGACGCCGGCCGCGGCGGCGCCGAGGGCGCGGTCGAACTCATCCGCCGGGATCAGTTCGCGCGTCTCCCAGTCGAGCGACTGCACCTTGACGATGACGCGCGCCGGGTTCCCGGCGACGGCGACGGCCTGCCGGCTGAGCACCCCGAGCGCCGCGATGGCGTCCTCCGGGGTGTACGAGAGTTCGCGGCCGATCTGCCGGTGGTAGCTCATGAGAGAAAAGTAGTCGAAGGGGCGGCTTCGCGCCACCCCGAGGTCCTGCGCGTACCAGGCGAGCGCCATCCGCGGGTTGAGGACCGACTCGTAGTACAGATTCAGCGCGAACCGCAGTCCGGGGCGCACCTCGCGCGCCGCCGCCATCAGCTCCTGCGCCAGATCGAGCAACTCCCGGTTCTTCCAGGCGGCCCAGGGCCAGAACGCCTCGCGATAGAAGGCCGGCGAGAAGATCGCGGCCGCGCCCGCGTCGGCGGCACCCGCGAAGAGCACGCCGGGCGAGACCACCGTTCCGCTCTCTTCGAGGTAGGCCTCGATCGCCTCGGGAGAGAGCCCCTCGCCGGGCTTGAGCACCAGGTCGTCCTGGAAGAGCACGCCGTCGATGTCGGCGCGCGCCAGGTCGCGAAAGACCGCGGTCAGCCGCCGGCGCACCTCGGGGTGGAAAATGTTCAAGCGCGCCGCCGGCAGCACCGTGCCGGCTGCGCTGTCGTAGCGCAAGTCGGCCAGGTCGGGGCGTTCCTCGAGGAGCCAGTCGCAGGCCCGCGTCGTCATCCAGGCGTAGACCGCGAGGCCGAGCCGGCGGCAGGCCGCGCTGACGACGCCGAGGTCGTCGGCGACTACGGGCGCGGCGGCGCTCGGGAAGTAGACGCCGACGGCCGGGGTGGGGCGCCCGCCGTAGAAGAGCGGCCGGTCGCCGCGATTCTGGAAGACGCGGACGAAGACGGTGGTGACCCCCGCGTCCTTGAGGCGGGCGAGGCTGGCCTCGATCTCGGCGGGAGTCGTGCCGCGGAAGACCAGCACCTGGGCGACGCGCAGCGGGGGCAGCGCGTCGATTTCGAGGGCGGCCGGCGGCTCGGCGGCGGCCGCCGCAGGCGTCGCGATGAGGCAGGCGAGCATGAACAAGAACGGAATCAGCGCCGCTTCCTCGCGCTTGCGAGCCGCTGCAGTTCGCCGTACACGCGCTCGGCGTCGGCCCGGCAGGCGGCCGGGTCGCCGCTGTTGTCGACGACGAACTGCGCGCGGGAGCGTTTTTCCGACAGCGGCATCTGCGCGTCGAGACGCCGCTCCGCGTCCTCCGCGGAGAGGTTGTCGCGCTGCATCATCCGCCGCCGCTGCTGCTCCTCGTCGGCCCAGACCACGACGAGCGTGTCGAACTCCTCCTGGCGGCCCATCTCGAGAATCAGGGCGGCCTCGACGATCACCACCCCCTGGGGGTCGCTGCGCTCGAGTTCGTCGATGCGCCGGTCGATCTCGTCGAGGATCAGCGGGTGCAGCAGCCCCTCGAGCACCCGGCGCTTTCCTTCGTCCGCGAACACGACCGCCCCCAGCGCGGCCCGGTCCAGCGTCCCGTCGGGGCGGATCATCTCCTTGCCGAAGGCGCGGGCGACGCGGGCGAGGGCCGGCGAGCCCGGAGGGACGATCTCGCGCGCGATGCGGTCGGCGTCCAGCACGTGGGCACCCAGTTCGCGGAAGACGCGCGCGACGGTGGATTTGCCGCTGGCGATGCCGCCGGTGAGTCCGACTCTCAGCATGGATGCTCCCTCACGTCGCGGTGATTCCTCATTCCTCGGAGAGCAGATCCTGGCGCACCCTGGACATTGGGTGCTCCTCTCCGTCGGGTTTACCGCACCAGTATACCCTGCTGGCGACGGGTGTCGAGGGCGTCAGGTGTGACGCGTCTGGTTGACAGATCGGTCGCCGGGCCGCAGATTGAATCCAAGACCAGGGGGGATGAATCATGAGAAGAGCGTTGTCCGGGGCTGTTCTGCCGCTGCTCTGCGGGTTGGTACTGCTCGGCCTTTGGGTCGTGCCGGCGCGCGGGACGCAGGTCCAGCCGCAGCATGTGGAGAGCGGCTCGTTGATCGTCACGGCGGAGACGGCCGAGGTTCGGGAAGGCCCCTCGCCAAGTCACGAGGTCATCACGCTCGTGGGAAAGGGTGAAATATTCGCCAAGCAGGGCCGGACGGGGGCGTGGTATTACATCAAGGTCAGTGACGAGACGTTCGGGTGGGTCAACGGCCGGACGGTCAGGAGCTACCGGGAGGGCGCAGCGGAGGGATCGACGAGCCCGTATGCGGAGGGGTCGACGCCGCCATACGTCGCTCCGGAGGACCCCCGGTACTACCCGTACTATCCCGGCGGTTACGGGTACTATGACTATTCTTATTCCTATTGGGACCGGCCCTATCTGTCGTGGGAGTGGTATATCTACGATCGCGATTCGCACCGGGACCGCACGCGGGTTCGCCATCGGGACCGCGATGACGGCCGGTTCAGGGATGACAATCGGCACCGGCGAGATGACGTGCACCGGCGCGACGATTCGGGGCACCGCTCCAACCCGCGATCGCGGCCGCACGCCCCGCGGATTCGCCTGCCTTTCCCGCGCCGATGAGGCCGAAAGGTCGTCGAGGGCGGCGCTCGTCGCCAGCTTCGGGCGGTTTTCCTTGACATTACCGCCGACTCGGACTATCTTCCATCCTGCGACGCGGGGTGGAGCAGTCCGGTAGCTCGTTGGGCTCATAACCCAAAGGTCGCTGGTTCGAATCCAGCCCCCGCTACCAAGAGATCGACAGGCGCCGTGATCACCGAACACTGGTCACGGCGCCTTTTTGTTGCCCGCTGCAGGCAACCACCATCAGTCACAATCAGTGCCGGTTCCGGCCCAGGAGAGTACAATATAACGGCATGGAAATCGTCGACGAATTGCGGGCGATAGCCGCCAGACTCGACCAGGAGGGCGTCGACTATGCCCTGTGTGGTGGACTGGCGATGGCGATTTACGGCCTGCCGCGTGCGACGCTGGATATCGATCTGTTCATCCAGGTCGATTCACTGGCGCGGGCGCAGCAGGCAGTAGAAGCGCTTGGGTTCCGGGTAGGCACCGCCTCGATGTCGTTTCATGGCGGGAAGATCAGGATGACCCGACTCTGCAAAGTCGATCCGCAGACCCGCGAAGAACTGGTTCTCGATCTTCTCCTGACGACCGAGGCGACGGCGGCCGCCTGGGCGGACCGCCGTGAGGTCGGGTGGGATGGGCGAATGCTGAAGGTCGTCTCCCCCGAGGGGTTGATCCTGCTCAAGTCATTCCGCAGAAGCGGCACGGACGAAGACGATATCGCCTACCTGAGGAGCATTGTCGATGAGGATTGACCTGGGCCCGGAAACCGTGCGCCGCAGGTTGGAACAGGTCGAATCGTTGCGGAGGCTCTGTCTCTCGCTGGCGCGTTCCAGCGCCGCCCGCGAGATCGCGGTGAAGCATCCGGCCAACGAGAAGGTGCGACGAACGACGCGGGCGCTCGGCCGGTGACGGGGAAAGGGTTTGTCCTTTCCCCATCACCGGGCTCAGGAGTGCCTTCAGCTCTGTGCAGCAGTCTACTTGCCCGACTTCTGCATACTTTCGCCCGTCTTTTCAACGTCCTTGCCCGCCCCGCGCCAGGTGTTGCAGCCCGAGAGCGCTGCAAAGCTGCACGATATAACGAGCACCAGAACTACGATCTTCTTCATCTTGCACCACCTCCTCTCCGGTTTGGTCGGCTCCGTGGGGAGCCAGCAAAGAAGTACGCCAATACTCTAGCTCCATCTCACGCGTCGTTCAAGCTTGATGAATCATTTCTTGCCGTCGGTTGATGTCAGACGCATCGCACTTTCATGATCGGCAGGCGGCGCGATCAACCGGCCGTGCTCACGGCGTACTCTTGCTGTCCCCTTGTCGGGCCCGCCGCTGCGCGACTGCCGCGAGGATCCGCGTCTGCTCGGCCTCGTCCGCACCGCCCCAGCGGACGATCTCCTGGATTGTGCGCAGGCAGCCGCGGCAGAGGCCGTTTCCGGGGTCGATCTTGCAGTCCTTCGTGCAGGGCGACGGCAGTTTAGTCATGATCTCGATGGTACCCTGATGCCGGAATTTGCTCAATGCGACAGGTTGAGGCGCCCGGCCGGGGTGCGCCGGCGGCGGGGCGGTCACCCGATGGATTTTGATTTGTTCGCCCCAAGAGCTTATACTGTACTTGTATTTCGGTGCCGGCGTTCAGGCGACTGCCCCCAGGGCTCTTTGAGAGCTGCGGGAAGTTGTGTGCGCCCACCAGAGCGACAAGGGGGAGTCATGACAGGAAGTGACGCGAAGACCAGCAGCGCGGCTGTGCGATGAAGCCGAACGTGTACAGCAGACGAAACGAGTTGTGGGAAGAGCGCAAGCGGCAGACGAGCGCCGCCGGGTTGATGTCCGATCTCTTCCCCGATGTCTCGAGCATCGTGGTCACGGTGAACTACAGCCGGGGGAGTTTCTCGGCGGTTCAGCGCACCTTGAATTTCTACCCCGGGAACCCCGCTTTCTTCAAAATCAGCCCCCTGGGTGACGGCGCCGACGCCGACGGGCTCGACCTGACGCACTTCATCCGCCGGATGGTCGACGGCCGCAAGAGGTCGGCGAAGGGCGAGTTCAAAGGCGGCCCCAAAGACGCGGCAATTGTCTATTCGAGCGTCGGTTACGAGGTCGCCATCACCTACTCGTAGTTCGCCGGCACTTCCTCGGCTACCACGTGATGCTCTTCCGCGTGCTCTCCCCGCATGGGTTGCTGCGGCCGGCTGCACCCCGGTTCTTGCTGCGGTCCTGACCATGTGAGCGCGGCGCCCGGCCAGCGTCCGGGTTCCCGGCCTGCCGGCGGGGTCGAACTCACGACCGCGGGAGGACCCGCTCCAGGAAGGCGTCGATCCGCGGGAAGAAACCGGCATCCGCCTCGAAGCAATCGTTGTGACCGCCGCGCGGCACCTCGTACCACTCGCGCATCCGGCTCCCCGTCAGCCGGTCGTGGACGGCCCGACCCAGCGCGAGCGGGATGACCTCGTCGGCCCGTGCGTGCATTACGAGCACGGGGCAGGCGACCTGCGACGCACGCGGCCCCATCTCGAGCGCGCCGCCGAGAAACGGCAGAAAGGGCCAGAAGAGGGGCAGCCGGGTCGCGACCGCCCGCTTGCCGGGGAACGACCCCTCGAGGATCAGAAACGCCACATCGCCGTTCACGGCGGCCTGCCGGACGGCGGGGATCGTGCCGAGCGACTCCCCAAAGATCCCGAGCGGGACGCCCGCGGCGGCGGCGCGTCCGCGCGCCTCCCGGAATGCGGCCTCGGCGTCGCGCAGGATGCCGGCGTCTCTCGGGGCGCCCGCGCTGCGGCCGTAGCCGCGATAGTCGACGATGAACACGCCGAGCCCGAGCCTGACGAGTTCCCGGATCTTCTGCAGGCGATGGCTGACGTTGCCGCCGTTGCCGTGGAAGAAGACGACGTCGGCGCGGTGAGCCGCCCCCGCCGGAGGGAGACAGTACCAGCCGTGGAGCCGCACGTTGTCCGAGGCCGCGAGGGCGATCTCCTCGAAGCGCAGCCCGAACGCGGCCGGGTCGGCGTAGAGCTCCCGCACCGGGAAATAGGTCAGTTTCGGCTCCATCAGCCGGACCAGCGCCCAGAGCGCGAAGAGCGCCGCCGCGATTCCCAGAGCAATCTTCATGCGCAGTTGTCCTCCCCGGTTCCCCCACGACGATACCATGGCGCGGCCTCCGGGTTGAAACTGCCCGCGAAAACGAGTATCCTTCGGGCTGTCGAGGAGCGCTGCAACGGGGAAAACCGCCAGGCTCGACGTAAGGAAAACCGCGCTCACCTAACCCGTGCCGGGCACGGGATGCCGAGGTGAGCGACCCGCGCATCCCCCCGGCTGAAACGCAAGGAGCCTGACGTGCGCGCTGTGGCCAAGACCAAATCCAAGACCAAGTCCAGATCCGCTGCGAAGTCCAAGTCCTTCACCGATTATCGGGTTGCCGATCTGTCGCTGGCGGCCTGGGGGCGCAAGGAAATCTCCATCGCCGAGGTCGAGATGCCCGGCCTGATGGCGGTGCGCGAGGAGAACGCCAAAGCCAAGCCGCTCAAGGGCGCGCGAATCGCCGGGTCGCTGCACATGACCATCCAGACCGCGGTGCTGATCGAGACGCTCGAGGCCCTCGGGGCGCAGGTCCGCTGGGCTTCGTGCAACATCTACTCGACGCAGGACCACGCCGCCGCCGCGATCGCCGCCGCCGGCACGCCGGTGTTCGCGCGCAAGGGCGAGTCCCTCGAGGAGTACTGGGAGTACACGCACAACATCTTCGAGTGGCCGAAGGGGCAGCACGCCAACATGATCCTCGACGACGGCGGCGACGCCACGCTGCTGCTGCACCTGGGCACCCGCGCCGAGACCGACCCGAAGGTCGTCGCGAAGCCGACCTGCGAGGAGGAGCGCGTGCTCTTCGCGTCGATCAAAAAGCGCCTGAAGACGCAGCCCCGCTGGTATTCGCAGCGCATTACCCAGATCAGGGGCGTCACGGAGGAGACCACCACCGGGGTGCACCGCCTCTACCAGATGGCCGAGGAGGGGCGTCTGCGCTTCCCGGCGATCAACGTCAACGACTCGGTCACCAAGAGCAAGTTCGACAACCTCTACGGCTGCCGCGAGTCGCTGATCGACGGGATCAAGCGCGCCACCGACGTGATGATCGCCGGCAAGATCTGCGTCGTGCTCGGCTACGGCGACGTGGGCAAGGGCTGCGCGCAGGCCTTCCGCGGGATGGGCGCCACCGTCTGGGTCACCGAGATCGACCCGATCTGCGCGCTGCAGGCCGCGATGGAAGGCTACCGCGTGGTGACCATGAAGGACGCGGCGGCGCGGGGCGACATCTTCGTCACCGCCACCGGCAATCTGCGCGTCATCGATCACGGCCACATGCTCCGGATGAAGAACGAGGCGATCGTCTGCAACATCGGCCACTTCGACTCCGAGATCGACATCGACATCGCGTCGCTCGAACGGTACCGGTGGGAGGAGATCAAGCCGCAGGTCGACCACGTGGTCTTCCCCGGCGGCAAGAAGCTGATCGTGCTCGCCAAGGGCCGCCTCGTGAACCTCGGTTGCGCCACCGGTCACCCCTCGTTCGTGATGTCGGCGTCGTTCAGCAACCAGACGATCGCCCAGATCGAGCTCTTCAATCATTCCGGCAACTACGAGAAGAAGGTCTACGTGCTCCCCAAGCACCTCGACGAGAAGGTGGCGCGCCTGCACCTGAAGAAGATCGGCGCAAATCTGACCGTGCTCTCCGCGGAGCAGGCCGCCTACATCGGCGTGCCCAAGGGCGGCCCGTACAAGTCCAACCACTACCGCTACTAGGGTGCGGCGCCGGAAAGCCCGGGATGCCCGGGATGGCAGCGAATCATTCACGGATACTTGCCGAGGGAGGGATGTGATGTCTCGAGCACGCCGGTTCCCGCTCCTGCTTCTTGCTGTTGTCGCCACGTTCGTCGCATTCGCGCCCGCCCCCGCGCGCGCGCTGCACGCCACCGCTCAGGCCGACCCCGACGTGCGCTGGGCGACGGGCGCCGATCTCTCTTTCGGTCTCGGCGCGTCTCTCGGGGTCGTCGAAGGCAGCGCCACCGAGCTGGCCTTCTCCTACCCGTTCGGCAGGAAATTCAAGCTCAGCGAACTGACCTGGGATCTCAAAGACGTCGCGCTGGCCGGGGTGCACGGCTCCGTGGGCATCGGGCGGCGCTTCCGGCTGAATCTCGGCGTCTGGTCGGCGCTGAGCGAAGGCAACGGCATGATGATCGACCGCGACTGGGCCTACGCCGACAGTTTCAGCGTCTTCCTGGAACCGGACAGCCGGAACTGGACGCACGAGTCGCGCCACCCCGACACCACGGTGGACAAGGTGATCGTCCTCGACCAGAACCTGAGCGTCATGGCGCTGCAATTCGGGTCGTTCTCGCTCTCCGGCATCGTCGGCTACAAGCACGACACCTGGAAGTGGTCGGCGCGGGGCGGGACGTACATTTATTCGACCGAGGAGTTCCGGGACACCATCGGCTCCTTCCCCGCGGGAGAACGGGTCATCACCTACGAGCAGAAGTACTCGATCCCCTACGTCGGCGTCGGCGCGAGCTGGGATTTCCCTGCGTTCCAGCTGGAGACGCACCTGCTCTTCAGCCCGTTGGTTTCCGCCAGCGATTCGGATCTCCACGTGCTGCGCGGCGTGCTCTTCGAAGGGGATTTCTCCGGGGGGACGTATGTCGGGCTCGGGCTAAACGCGGTCTGGCTGTTCGCCGAGCACTGGTCCGCGGCGCTCGGTGTGGAGTACCAGTCGATCCCGGAGATCACCGGGGATGTCAAGATCACCGGCGCGGAGGGTAACGAATTCTTCGGCGGGGGCGGCGGGCTCTCGCTGAGCGCGGCGTCGGTCACCCTGGGGGCGGGCTACCGCTTCTAGCCGGTCGCGCCGATGCTCGAGCGGGGATCGCTCTTCGACGCAGCCGGCGCCAGCACGGACCGGGAGCGCGTCGACGTGCTCCTCGCCCGTCCCGGCGCGCGCGTCGAGCGCATCGTTTCCACGGGCCAGACGACGCCGCCCGGGGAGTGGTACGACCAGCCCGACGACGAGTGGGTGGTGCTGCTCGCCGGCCGCGCGACGCTGCGGCTGGAAGACGGCGCCCGGCTCGAACTGGGGCCGGGCGACTGGCTGCTGATCCCCGCGCATCTGCGGCACCGCGTGGAGGCCACGAGCGCCGATCCTCCCTGCGTCTGGGTGGCCGTCCACGTCGCGCCGAAGCCGTGACCGGCGCTGGAGAACGTCGCGCGAAGCGCTGGGGGCGCTTTTCTTGCCGCCGACGAGGCGCCGATGCCGCTGTTGACCGAACGGCTCAAGCGCACCCCGGCCGTGGCGGGGGTCGCGGTGCGCGAGAGTATGCTCGCGAGCTTCTACCAGACGATCGCCCGGTCGATGACGGCGACGAACTCGGTGCTGATCGGCTTCGCCTTTCTCGTCGCGCTGGCGGCCGCGGTATTCTCGGGTATCATGGTGGCCGGCCGCATTCGCACGCTCGACCAGGTGGCGGTGCTCAAGACGCGGGAGTGAGAGATGAAACGAGGGGAAGGGGGTCGGGGCGGCGCATGAAGATCACCGGACGACGGCTGCTGCTCGGCGCGGATGTCGCGGCCACCCTCGGAGTCGAGGAGCAACGGTTCGGCGTGATCGCCGCGACCCGATGAAGCGCGCGGTCGTCATCCGCTTCAGCTCGCTCGGCGACGTGGTGCTCACGCTCCCGGTCCTGCGCAGCCTCAAGGAGGCCTACCCGGCCGTCGAGAACGTCTTTCTGACGAAGGCCCTCTACCGCCCGTTGCTCGAGGGCCAGCCCGGGATCGACCGCGTGGTCGCGATGGAGGAGGCGGGGTCGGGGCTCGCGGCGCTGCGCGCGCATTGCCGCGGGCTCGGTCATTTCGACCTGGCGCTGGATCTGCACCGCTCGCTGCGCAGCCGCGCCTGCCTGAGGGCGTTGGACGCCGACCACCGGTCCTCCTACCGCAAGGAGGCGCTGCTACGACGCCTTTGGGCGGCGGGGTGGATGCGCGGGCGCATGGAGGACGCGCAGCCGCACGTGACCGATCGCTACCTGGAACCGCTGCGCCGTTTCGGCATCCCGCCGGCGCACCCGGTGCCGGCCTTGACCGTGCCGGCCGCGACGAGCGCCGCGGTCCGCGAGCTGCTGGCCGCCGCCGGTGTTCACTCCCCGGAGCGCATCGCCGTTGTCGTCCCGGGCGCGCACTGGCCGAACAAACGCTGGCCGCCGGCCTCGTTCGCCGCGGTGGCGGCCGGACTCCGCGACGGGGGGGGGCTCGAACCGGTGCTCGCCGGCGGCGCCGCGGATCAGCAGACCGCCGAGCTGGTGCGGGCGCTGATACCGGGGGGCGCCCCGCAGCTCGCCGGCCGCACGGGGCTGCCGGAACTGGCTGCGCTGCTGCAGATGGCCCGCGTGGTGATCGCGAACGACTCCGGACCGGCCCATCTCGCGGCCGCGGTCGGTACGCCCGTGGTCGCCCTCTTCGGCCCGACACACGAGGCCTTCGGCTTCGCCCCGCGCGGCGCGCGCGTGCGGGTGATCAGCCGCGCTCTGGCTTGTCGCCCCTGCACGGTGCACGGCGGGTTGCGCTGCCCGCGCCGGCACCGGGCCTGCCTGGACGACATCGCATCGGCGGAGGTGTTGGCAGCGGCGCTGGAGCTGCTTGCCGATCAGGCCGCTCCCGTCGCCCGCGGATCGTCGTGATCCCGGCGGCGGGCGGCTACTTGTCGGCAGTCGGCGTCTTCTCGATGTAGTGCTGAACGAACTGGCGGAAATACAGCGTGTTGACGTTGCCGAAGCTCTTCTCGAGGAGAAAATCGCCCTGCAACCCGACCGCGACCGACCTGGCCTGCACGATCTTCCTGATGACCGCGGCGGAAGCATCGAAGAGGGCGACTTCGTAGCGTTTGTTGCCCTCGTCGGTGTACCGGGTTCCCGCGCTGCCGGCCCCGGTCATCTCGACGGATTCGCCGTCGCAGGTGACGCGCAGCCTGCTGTCACGGCTGATGTTGAGCCACTGACCCTCGTTGACGAACACGGTTCTGAGGAAGTAGCGCGGCGCGCCGTTCTTGTCCACCTCGCTGACGACGCCGAGCGTCAGCAGCGGGTAGCGGGGGCTGAAGGGGCGCAGCGCGTTGCCGGTCATCACGCACACCGTCTTGCCCGAGACATTGTCGCAATGGACCTTGTAGCGTACGTCGAACGGGTCTTCCTGCAGCAGGCTCGCCGGCACCAGAAGCGGACCCCGCGGCGTTGCGCACGCCAGCCACAGCAGCGGCAGCAGGCAGACGACGAGCCGTTTCATCATGCGGTGATTCTCTGGGGACAGCCGGGGTTTGTCAATCCTCCCTGCCGCCCACGGCGGCGTTGAGCAGTCCCAGCATCTTCGCCAGGCTCACCCCGTGCCGGGCGCAGGCCAGCTCGAGGGTCACGGGCATCGTCTTGACCAGCGCCTGGTGCGCCGGATCCGCCAGGGGGGCGAACCCGTTTGCGACGAGCAACGCCACCGTCTCCGGCCAGCGTTCGATGATCTCGCCCATGCGGGTCTGCGGGGTGATCGTTCCGTGCTGCGGGCCGCTTTGCTGATCCATCGCCTCCGTCCTCTCCCGGCTTCGCGCCGTTTGTTGCGCCTGATAATTCAGAACCTTCTTGATCATTATTGGACCTGGCCGCGAGGAATGCCTTGAGCAAAGTCAACAACCGCCCTGACCATCTCCGGCTTGTTGACGAACGGCAGGTAACGCGCGGTCTCGTACAGCGCGAGGCAGATTTCCTCCATGCGCGCCGCCGTCTCCGGCTCGCGCGCGAGGAGGTTCGCCCGCGCGTCGAGTCCGTCCAGCGCGGTGAGCCGGCGGTTCGAGCCGTCGCCGAACACCCCGAACGCGCGGTCCTTCCCGATCAGGCCGAGCCAGGGCACCTTCCCCTGATCGCCGATCGTGAAGGTGTAGCGCAGATCGTCGAAGGCCGGATCGAGCAGGTCGCGGCCCAGCGAACTGTTGACATAGGGCAGGCCGGCGAGCGAGGCCGCCGTGGGCAGCACATCCAATTCGCTGGCCACGGTGTCGATCCGCCGCCCGCCGGGGATGCGGCCCGGGCCGTAGACGAGCAGCGGGACGTGGAAGTGCGTCAGGCCGGCCGCTTCGTCCCCCGGCGGGATGTGCGGCGCGCTCCCGGGCAGACCGTGATCGCCGTAGAAGAGGAAGATCGTGTCGGCAAACCACGGTTCGCGGCGCGCGCCCGCGATGAAGGCGCCGACGGCGTGGTCGAGGAAGCGGAAGGCGTTGTACTCGTCCGCCGCGCCGAAGCCGTGCCGCTGCGCTTCGGCGTCCGCGATCCGGCGCGGTTCGAACCCGCGGTGGTTCTTCGGGATGGTGTAGGGGCGGTGGCTGCCGGAGGTCTGGACGATGGCGACGAAGGGCCGGCCGATGCTCGTGAAGACCCGGTTGGCTTCCTCGAAGAGATCGAGGTCCGAGATCCCCCAGACATCGACGCGGGGCGCGCGGTAGCTCCCCTCTTCGAAGAGGCGCAGCCCGGTGATGTTTGCGGCGAGCAGACCGCGGATGTTCGCCCAGTTCAGGCTGCCGCCGAGAAAATAGAGCTTCTCGTAGCCGGCGAAGTCATTGAGGATGCTGTTCTGCGAGACGAGCAGCGGGTTGCGGGTGGCCGTGAGGTCCGTCTCCACGTCGGGCAGTCCGGTTACCGTGGCCCAGACCGAGCGCGCCGTCCCCCAGGTCGGGGTGAAGAAGCGAGTGTAGAGCGTCCCCTCCCGGGCCAGCGCGTCGAAGTGCGGCGTGGGGTCCAGCGGGTTGCCGAATGCGCCGGTCTTGTAGGCGGCGAAGGACTCGAGCAGGACGATCACCACGTTCGGCCGGCGCGCGAACGAGCCGGCGGGGTCCGCGGGAGGGGATCCGGGCGCGAGGCCCAGCGGTTTGGCGCGGCGGGCATAGACCAGGCGCTCCGGGTCGGGGTCCGCGATGCCCAGGTAGCCGGCGACGAGAGGATAGGCGGCGCGCACCTTCGCCAGGTCGTAGGCCGCGGGCTTCTTGCGCACCGTCTCGGCGAAGAAAAGCACGGGGTTGTGCGCGAGATCGGCGGCGAAGGTGCTGGTCGAGAAATAGGCGTCTGACCAGCGAAGCGGGTACCAGGAGATCTTGCCGTACAGGGCTCCGGCGGCAAGCAGGGCGACGGCGATCGATGCGGCGATGCGTAGGCCTCGCGGCGCGGTCGCCGCCGGCCAGTGGGCGGCGCGCTCGAGGAGCAGGCGGGCGACGCGGAACACCGCCCAGGCGGCGAAGGCCAGACCGAGCGCGCCGCGGACCACCGGGTAGCTGGCCCAGATCATCCCCGCCGAGGTGTCGGGGTTGTAGAGAAACTGCAGGATCGAGACGTTGACCCGGCTCGCGGCGTAGGGGTAGTAGCCGAAATCCACCGCGTAGACGAGGAACAACAACAGATGCGAGAGAGCCAGGTACCACGCCCAGCCGCGTCGCGCCAGCAGCCGCTCGAACGGCGAAAGCGCCCGCGCCCCGCCGAGAGCGAGCAGCGGCAGGGCGGCGAGAACCGCGAGCCGCGCATCGAACCGGGCACCGAGCAGCAACGATTTGGCGATCAGCGCGGCGGGGAGTCCGTCGCCCGGCGGGGCGAAGGCGAGAGCGAACGCGCCCCGCAGTAGCGAGAAGAGCAGCGTGTCTGCGGCGGCGAGCAGCAGGAAGAGTCGGGCGGGGCGCGGAACGATCGAGAGGGTGCAGGCGATCACCCGCGTATTATTCGCGAAAGCACGGCGGCGTCAAGCGCGGCGGGCGCAACTGCCGGGTGGCGCGGCTGCAACATGGCACTTGACAGCGTCACGTTCAGGAGTAGTTTATTCCCATCTGCCGATTCCGGGAGAAAGAGGAGGGGGGAACCATGAAGAAGCTCGTACTGGGTATGGCACTGCTGTTGATGGTCTCGCTTGGCGGTTGCACGAACAACAACGAGGATCTTGTCGATGTTATTTCGGTGGGCACCTGGCGGGTGAGTTACTTCATCGCGAACAACGATGACGACACGTCGCTCTTTCGCGGCTATGTCTTCACCTTTCTGGCCGATGGCGCCGTCAAGGTGACGCGGCCGGGCGCGCCGCCGGCGGATGGGACCTGGAACGAGTTCGACAACAACACGCGGCTCGACCTGCGCTTCGGGGATCCAGGGCTGCTCGAGAGACTGCACGAGGATTGGGTGATCGACGATATCCAGGATGACGAGATCTTCCTGCATGAGCTCGGCTCTCCGTTCAATCAGCTCGAACTCAGGCAGCTCTAGGCAGGCGAAAAATAATGGTGGACAAGTGCGGGCCGGAACCATATATTATGGAAGTAGGCTAGCGTTTGATGAATCCCCAATCGTCGGCTGTCACGTGTCCTGAGAGAACTCAGGGTTTTGCGTGGGTTATTCAAGGGATCAAAAGACAGGGGTAGCGAACATGGCAAAGGGAACGGTGAAGTGGTTCAATGATCAGAAGGGTTTCGGCTTCATCAGCCTCGAGGACGGTTCCAAGGACGTCTTCGTGCACCACACCGCGATCGGTGGTTCGGGCTTCAAGAGCCTGAGCGAAGGTCAGGCTGTTGAATTCGACATCGTCGACGGCCAGAAGGGCCCGGCGGCGTCGAACGTCCGTCCCGCCTAACTTCTAGGTAACTGAGGCCTCCGCGCCCGAAAGGGTGCGGGGGCCTTTTGTTTTTTTACCGTTGCGGCCGCTGAAAAGGGCCCACCTGCGGCGTTGCACTCCTCGCGGCTCCCTGCGGCGGGCACGAGCCCGCCTCGGCGTCTGCTTGTCGCCCGCCTTGCATCTGGACCCTTTTGATCAGCCTCTCCGCTACCGTGACGGCCGCTGAAAAGGGCCCGTCTGCGGCGCTCGTATTCGTTGTGGTGAATTGCCAATTGACGCCTCCTGTGTCTCGTGGTATTGGATGTAACGGTAAGAATTTGTAATACTTAGTAATATTTAGGGGATTATCGTGCCTGACAAGTTCCTGACGACCAAGGAAGTCGCCGAGCATCTCGGCATTCACGAGAAGCAGGTCTATGCGCTCGTGAAAGCCGGGAAGATCCCCGCGTCCCGAGTCACCGGCAAGTGGCTGTTTCCGCTGCGGGTGCTCGACGAGTGGATCGAAAAGAACGCCATGGAGGGCCTGTCCGTTGCTCGGAAGCGGGGCCAGCGGATCGAGGGCGTGCTGCTCGCCGCCGGCAGTCACGACCCGGTTCTCGACATCCTCCAGAGCCATCTGGCAGCGCACCACCCCGGAGTCGTCCTGTTCTCGGCATCCACGGGCAGCACCGAAGGGCTGCGGATGCTCAATCTCGGCCATACCGACCTGGCCTGGAGCCACCTGGCCGACCCGGAGACGGGGGAATACAACGTCCCGCACGTCAAGCGGATCGTGACCGCGGTTCGGCCAGTTGTCGCGAACTTGCTCTGGCGCGATCTGGGATTCGTCACCGCGCCGGGCAATCCGCTGGCGATCCGCGGCTTCGAGGAACTCGGGCGCCCGGGGGTGCGGTTGGTCAACCGGCAGGCGGGGGCGGGGACGCGTCTGCTGCTCGACCGGCGGCTCGCGGAGCTGGGGATAGCGCCGGCGGGCGTGGTCGGCTACGGGCGCGAGGCGGCCACCCACTACGAGGTCGGTCTCGCCGTGCTCTCGGGCGAGGCCGACACCGGGCTGGCGTCGGGGTCGGTTGCGCGGATGCTGGGGCTCGATTTCATCCAGGTCGTCCAGGAGCGATTCGATCTGGTTACGACGAAGGACGCATACTTCGGGGCGGGGGTGCAGGCGATCCTCGAGGCGCTGCGGGACGCGGATTTCCGCCGGCGCGTCGCGAATCTCGGCCACTACGACTTCCGCGACGCGGGCCGAATTCTGTATGCGGCACCGTGATGGGCGGTAGTCGCCGCCGCTGAACACAGACTGGGCGAAGGTGTTGCGCGGCGGGGAGGTCCGCAGCGTCAGGCCCACCAGCCCGCACGAAGACAAGCGAAAGGTATGATCTGATGAGAAAGTCCGCAGCTGCCGTCACCGCTCTGTCCGCCGCGGCGCTCATCGCCGCCGCCCCCGGCTTCGCCCAGGAGAAGGTGCTGATCCTGGCCACCACGACGAGCACGCAGGACTCCGGGCTGCTCGACGTTCTCGTTCCGGTCTTCGAGAAGCAGTCGGGCCTGATGGTCAAGACGATCGCCGTCGGCTCCGGGCAGGCGATGACGATGGGGCTGAAGGGCGAGGCCGACGTGCTGCTCGTGCACTCCCCCGCGGCGGAGAAGAAGTTCATGGAGGATGGCTTCGGCACCCGGCGGTTGCTGGTGATGCACAACGACTTCGTGATCGTCGGACCCGCCGCCGACCCGGCGAAAATCAAGGGGCTGATGAACACGGCGGATGCGCTGAAGACGATCGGCGCGGCGGGCGGCACCTTCATCTCGCGCGGCGACAACTCCGGCACGCACGCCAAGGAGAAGACGCTCTGGACCGCCGCCGGCATCAATCCCGAGGGGCAGGCCTGGTACCAGCAGACCGGCCTCGGCATGGGCCAGACGCTCAATGTCGCCTCCGAGAAGGGCTTCTACACGCTCGCCGACCGCGGCACCTATCTCGCGATGAAAAAGATCCTCGCGCTCGAGATCCTCGTCGAGGGCGAGAAGAACCTGCTGAACGTCTACCACGTCATCGAGGTCAGCCAGGCGAAGTGGCCGAAGGTCAACGCCACCGGCGCGAAGGCCTTCGCGGACTTCATGGTCGCGGACGAGACCCAGAAGACAATCGGCGGCTTCGGCATCGAGAAGTACGGCGCGCCGCTGTTCTTCCCGGACGCCGGCAAGGCCGAGTAACGTTTGGAACTCATCTGGCAGGGGATCCGTGAGGCCTTCGGCCTGATTTTCGGCTTCGACGCCGAGATTTGGCGGATCTCCCTGCTTTCGCTGCGCATCTCCGGCACCGCCACGTTCATCAGCCTGTTGCTCGGCGTGTCCGCGGGAACGGCGCTTGCGCTGACCCGCTTCCCGGGCCGCCGCGTCCTCGTGAGCCTCGTGAACACCGGGATGGGGCTGCCGCCGGTGGTCGTCGGGCTCTTTGTGTCGATCTTCCTCTGGCGCAACGGGCCGCTTGGCGCGCTCGGGCTGCTCTACACCCCGACGGCGATGATCATCGCACAGTCCGTGATCGCGACGCCGATCGTGACCGGCATCAGCCTCGCCGCGGTCCAGCAGCTCCCGCCGAAGCTGCGGCTGCAGATCCTGGCGCTCGGCGCGACGCGGTGGCAGATGGTGCGGCTGCTGCTGCGCGAGGCGCGCCTGCCGCTGCTCGCCGCCGTGATGGCCGGCTTCGGCGGCGTGATCTCCGAGGTCGGCGCCTCGATCATGGTCGGCGGGAACATCAAGGGCTCCACCCGCGTGCTGACCACCGCGACGGTCATGGAGACGGGCCGCGGCAACTTCGACGTCGCGATCGCGCTGAGCGTCATCCTGCTGCTGCTGACCTTCGCCGTGAACTACCTGCTGACCCGGATCCAGCAGGCGGAGCGCCCGCGGTGAGCACGGGGGTGGCGATCCTCGAGGTCCGCGATTTCCGCATCCGCCGGGGGGGCGCGGAGGTGCTCAATCTGCCCTCTATCGCGGTTGCACCGGGTGAGACCCTTGCGCTGATCGGGCCGAACGGCGCGGGCAAGAGCACGCTGCTGCTCGGGCTCTCGGGGATCGAACCGCCGAGCGCCGGGGAGCTGCTCTTTCGCGGCGCGCGGGTGCCCGCGGGCGCCGCCGCGCTGGACTATCGCCGCCGCGTGGCGATGGTTTTCCAGGAGCCGCTGCTCTTCGACACGACGGTCTTCGAGAACGTCGCGACCGGTCTCAGACTTCGGCGGTTTCCCAAGGAGGAGCTCGGCCGCCGCGTCGCCGAGAGCCTGGAGCGCTTTCGCATCGGTCATCTCGCCGGGCGCTCCGCCCGGACGCTCTCCGGCGGGGAGGCGCAGCGCGCCAGCATCGCGCGGGCAATGGCGGTCGCGCCCGAGATCCTGCTGCTGGACGAGCCGTTCGCCGCGCTCGACCCGCCGGCCCGCGAGGCGCTGCTCGAAGACCTGGCCCACACGCTGCACGAGACCGGGACAACCACGGTCTTCGCGACGCACGACCGCGCCGAGGCCCAGCGCCTCGCCGATCGGGTGGCCGTCCTGGACTGCGGGCGACTGCGTCAGATCGGCACCGCCGAAGAGGTCCTGCGCCGTCCGGCCGACTCCTTCGTCGCCTCATTCGTGGGCGTGGAGAACCTGTTGCCCGTCACCCTGACGGCTGCCGGGGAGGGTGGCGCGTTCATCGGGCGGCTCGAAGGCGGCAAGAGCGTCGCCGGGATCGCGGCGCCCGACTGCGCCTTGCTCGCAGTCGGCGGCGCGGCCCCCGGCATGCGGGTCGGCTCGGAGGGGCTGATCTGTGTGCGCCCGGAGGATGTCGTGGTCGCCGCCGGCGGAACCGGCGCCGCTCCCGACGGCGAGAACCGGCTGCAGGGGCTGGTCGCCGCGGTCGTGCCGCAGGGGCCATTCCTGAAGGTCTCGATCGACTGCGGCCTGCGGGTCGTCGCGGCAGTCTCCGGGCACGTCGCCCGCGCGCACGCACTCGAGCCGGGGAGCGCCGTGACGGTCGTGCTGCGCCCGGCGGATCTTTACGTCATCCCGCGGGGGTGAGCGGGGCCGACGACAGGGCTGCGAGCGCCGGATGGATCAGGTGTCAGTACTCCCAGGTCTCCTGCGCCAGCGGTGCACGGTTCAACTCGGCTCGCCGCGCGCGCCAGGAGGGCAGGGCGTTGTCCATCAGTTTGACGAACCTCTCGCCATGATGCCGCTCCCGCAGGTGCATCAGTTCGTGGACTGCGATGAACTCCAGGCACCGCACCGGTTTCTTGACCAGCTCGGAGTTGAGCCAGATTCGCCTGGCGTCGATCGTGCAGCTGCCCCATCTGGTCTTCATCTTCTTGACGCCCCAGGCGGCAACCCGGACGCTGAGCGCGCGTTGCCATTTCTCCAGCAGCGTCGGGACCAACTCCTTCAGTTCCGACCGGTACCAGCGTTGCAGGGTGCGTTCGCGATCCTCGGCGTTCGCCCCCGGCCGGACAAAGAGGTCGATGACGCTCTTCCCGCGCAGCGCAGCACGGGCTGGGCCCTCCTGATGATGGACGCGCAACCGACAACGCCGCCCGAAAAAGTAGTGGCTCTCGCCGCTGACGAACTCACGCCGCGATTGTCTCGGTTGCGCGTCGAATTGCGCCCGCTGTCGCCTGATCCAGCCGAGTTTCCTGACCACCGCCAACCGAACGGCCTCGTCGGTAACGGCAAGCGGTGCCGCGACGCGGACCCGACCGTGTGGTGGGTAGACCCCCAGGTGCAGATTCTTGATGGCCTTGCGGACGACGGCGACGCGAATGCCGCTGACAATGATCTGGTGCGTTTCAGTACTCACGCTGGTTCTTCACGAGCTCGATCAGCCGTTCGACCAGGGTATCGAGCGGCTCTTCTTCGTGCGGCACCGCGTAAGCAGGTGAAGGCTCCGCCGGCTGCCCAGCACCCGACTTTCCCGTTCTGACGGTATCATCGCCGGCAGGGGCGTAGTCTTGAACCGCTGCCTTGATCGCGAGTCTCACGCGCTTGAGCCTCAACGGATAGGCGCGCCACTCGTCCTGCCGACTCGAGAGAACTGCCCCATCGACCGCCAGCGCCAGCGCCGTATCATGCTCGAGATTGTCATACAGCGCCCGTCTGGCCGGCGTGTTGGTCAGCAAGGGGTAGGTGCCGCCCCCCGGTCCCTTCTTCACGCGCTTGGCCAGCCCGATGATCATCACCAGGTATTGGCGGTACTCCAACGCCTGCACCCTGCGGTGGGCAATCAGCGCGTCGAGCAGCTCCGACATCTTCTCGTAGTACTTCGGGTTGATCGGCGACTCGTCGATGATCAGCCTGCGCACGTTGTTCTCGATCGTCTCGGCGACCGCATCCTTGTCCTTGCGAATCCCCTCGGGCAGCGCCTCCAGTGCGTCGACGCCGCGCTCGACAATGAGCTGGATCAGCGAGAGATCATCGAACGCGGAAACCTTCTCGCTCTCCTCGGCGCGGATGTACGTGTCGATCAGGTGGCGCATCGCCGGCTCGTATAACTTGAGATCGATGGCGTCGCCACTGTGCAGCTTCACTTCGCTGCGCAGGTTCTCGTAGAAGGTGACCTCCGCCTTGATCTTTGCGGCCTCCGCCGGCGAGTACCCGGCGTCCGTCATCTCGTTGGCGAGCGCGGCGTAGGCACGGACGAGCGCCGCCGTCAGCGTGTACAGCGACAAGCGCCTCGATTCGGTCTCCCGTAGGGGCGACCGGCCGGTCGCCCCTACAGCGGACATTCCCAATTCGGCGGTCGACGTGTCGGCATCTCCCGAAAAATACCGGAGGTACGCCGCCTGGTCCTTCGGCGCCGCGACCGGCTCGCAGAGGGCGCGCACCGCTTCCAGCGCGTCTTCGAGCCGCTCGCGAGCTTTCCCCAGCCGGTCTTCCAGCAGGCCGGCGACGTCTTCCTTGTCGTAACCGTCGAGGGCGCCGGAGGTGTAGTCGTGGACCGCCCCCTCGAGGCTCTTGAAGAGGTCCTTGTAATCGACGATGTAGCCATACTCCTTGTCGTCGCCGTCGAGCCGGTTCACCCGGCAGATCGCCTGGAAGAGCCCGTGGTCGCGCATCTGCTTGTCGATGTAGAGGTAGGTGGCCGGCGGCGCGTCGAAGCCGGTCAGCAGTTTGTCCACGACGATCAGCAGCTTCATCTGCCCCGGCTCGTCGATGAACTTCTTCTTCACCGCCAGCTCGAACTCCTCGACCCGGTTCACCGCCTTCTCCGGCGCCTCGTTGAACCAGTCGGCCAGCATCCGGCGGTAGATCTCGTACTGCCGCAGCCGTTCCGTCAGCCCCTCGCCGCTCTCCTCGCCCTTGATCTCCGCGGCCGACGGCCGATAGGAGGTGACGATGGCGCATCTCCCCTTGAGGTCGGTCTTCGCGAACAGTTCGTAGAACTTGCACGCCTGATAGATGCTGCCCGAGACCAGCAACGCATTGCCGCGCCCGCTCTTGAGCCGGTCGCGGGTCTCCATGTCCATCAGGATGTCGGCGGCGATCTTCCCGAGCCGGGACTGGCTGGAGAGCACCTTCTGCATCGTGCCCCAGCGCTGCTTCAGTTGCGCGCGCGCCAGATCGGTCAGTCCCCTGGTCTTCGCTTCGAACCACTGGTCGATCTTCGCCTGCGAGGTGATCTTCTGGTCCACGTCCCGCGCCTCGTAGCGCAGATCGAGCACCACGCCGTCCTTTACCGCCTGGTCGAACTTGTAGGTGTGGATGTACCTGCCGAAGACCTCGATGCTCCGCTGCTTGTCGGCGCGCAGCAGCGGCGTGCCGGTGAAGCCGATGAACACCGCGCCCGGCAGGATCGCCTTCATCGCCTGGTGCAAGTCACCGGATTGCGTGCGGTGGCATTCGTCCACGAACACGTGCAGGTTGCCGCGGACCTTGAAGTCCGGCGGCAGGGCCCGTCTGATCTCCTCCAGATAGCCCGCGACGTCGTCGGCTTCCTCGCCGCCCTCTCTGGCGCCGAACTTGTGCAGCAGCGAGCAGAGCAGCCAGGGCGTGGTGGCGTTCAGCGTGGCGATCAGATCGGCGCCGGAGGAGGTGCGGTGGATCTGCTCGTTGACCCCCTTGAAGACTTTTTCGATCTGCTCGTCCAGCTCGGTGCGGTCGGTGATGATCAGCACCCGCGGGTCGGTCACGTTCTCGCGGATCCACTTGGCGAGCCAGACCATGACCAGGCTCTTGCCTGAGCCCTGGGTGTGCCAGATGATGCCGCCCTCGCGCCGCCGCACGTGCTCCTGCGCGGCCCGCACGCCGAAGTACTGGCTGTGCCGGCAGAGCTTCTTGATGCCCGCGTCGAAGACGATGAAATCGTGGATCAGTTCGAGAAAGCGCGCCTTGGCACACACCTGCATGATGGCAGTGTCAAGCGCGGGCCTGGCGGTGGTGCCCAACGCCGTTGCCTGCGACCCACCTGTTGCTGTAGGGGCGGGGTTGATCCCCGCCCGCCCGTCATCTTCCTTCCATGTCAAATAATACTTCTCCGGCGTCTGAATCGTCCCGTACCGCAGCCCCTCGGTGTCGTTGCCGGCCATGATCCACTGCAGCGTCGAGAAGAAGGGCTGGATGAACTCCTTCTTCTGGTTGTCGAGATTCTGCCGGATCCCTTCGGCCACCGAGACGGTCGAGCGCTTCAGCTCCAGCACCCCGAGCGCGATGCCGTTGACGTAGAGCACCACGTCGGGGCGCTTGGTGTTGGCCTTCGCATCGGCGCCGGGGACCGTCACCTCTTCGGCAATGGCGAAGTGGTTCTTCTCGGGGCGCTTCCAGTCGATCAGCCAGACCGTTTCCGTGTTCTGCCCGACATCGGGCTTCACTTTCACGCCGTAGCGCAGCAGCTCGTAGACGGCGCGGTTGCGGTCGTAGAGGCTCTTGCTGGTGTCGCCGGCGGTCTTGTCGAGCAGGTGCAGTGTCCGGTTGGTCACCGCCTCGCTCACGCCTTGCTTCGCCAGCCACGCCGCCAAGAGCGTCGGCTCGATGTTGGCGTTCCCAGCGCGCTCGCTCCAGTCGCCGAGGTAGTCGTAGCCGAGCGTCTCGCGAAAGAGCGCCACGACGCGCGCCTGGGTCTGGCGCTCCTTCATGCCGATATCCATGGAGAGCATGGTCACACCAACCACATCCCGGTTACGAGCTTGCGCTGATAGCTCATGGCATTGATATATCAAAGGAATATTGGCGAATCAAGAGATTACTCAATGGCTGAGCATTATTGCTCATAGTGCTTTACAAGAGCCGGGTCTTGTTCAACAACCGCTCGCTCCGCCAGACGCGGACGATCCTCACCCTGGCCTTGTCCCTTCGATAGACGATGCGGAAAGGGGGGTGGATGATTTCACGGAGGTTTTCCTGGCCGAATTCCGGCACGACGCGTCCCATGTCGGGATGGCTCTTCAAGGCTTCGATTCGCCCGAATATCTCCCCGAGCAGGCGGGCACCAACTGCGGGAACCTGTTGCTCATCGTAATATGTCCGCAGTTCCTCAAGATCCACGACTGCGGAGGCGGCGAAACTGACCCGCACCGGATCAGCCATGTCAGAGCGCCAGTTTCAGACGTCTCTTTACCTCGGCGAGACTGATCTCGCGCCCTTCCTCGAGATCCAGCAACCCCTGGACCACGCCCTTCATGAAGCGTCGCTCCTCGCTCCCGGACTCATAATCCGACACGGACTGAACCACCGCAACCCCACGTCCGCGGCTGGTGAGGAGGACAGGCCGATGCGCCTCGGTAACCTGTCTGACGACTTTGCCGGGATTCACCTTGACGTCGGAGAGGGGGACCACATCCTCAGAAAACCTGGTTGCCATGAACAGCTCCTTTTAATTGGTCTGTCAACAGGTCAATGTATAGCACCTGTGATAAGTACCTGCAAGCCCCCGGCGGCCATCTTCAGACGAGCCGGGTCTTGCCGGTCAGCAACTCCTGCCTTGTCGTCGCAGGCAAACACCAGGGATCTCGCCTTGGCCAGGGCGATACTCGAAGCCTCCCCCTGACCAAGCGATACCGAGAGCGCCTCGAATAGACCCAACTCCACACGCGTCTTCAGGGCGATCTCTACGAGCCACCCCTGGCGAATAGCATCACGAACGGCGGTAAGCCCTTCGTGCCCTCCCTGGATTCCCCGGAGATTCTCAGCGGAGACGGATGCGGTCACGCACGCAACGCCTGGGTACA
>JANOHV010000088.1:0-8960 GCA_031406795.1 Candidatus Rokuibacteriota bacterium | reverse complement strand
CCTCAGGCACCCGCTGCCGCGTTCTTGCACCCCTCTCGCAACCCGGATCAGCCCCGTAGCCGTACGGTTGGGCCCGTGGGTGCCACCATTGCTCGCCGAGCCGCCTCGGGAGACCGACGGACTTTGACGTAGCCGTGGGGTGTTCCCGGCTGACCTTGACTGCCACGCTGAAAAACCTGAAGATCAAATTCCGGCAATGACGCTTCCGGGTCTGGAGTGGCGGCGTGGAACGACGGAAAGCGTGAGGGCATGACGGCTGGGCAACGTCGGAAGGGCCGCCGCGGCATGGGGAAGAGGCAAAGCAGGGAAGAGGCGACGTTCTTCTTCACATTTCAGGGCGTGGGAGAAGCTTCCGCATGAAGCCGGAGACCCTGGTGATGCTGGTCGTCGAGGATAATCCCGGCGATGTGTTGTTATTGGCCGAGGCAATCGAGTTCGCCGCCATCGACGCGCGGATGCATGTCGTCGAGAACGGCGAAGAGGCAATGGATTTTCTCGGCCGCAGAGGTTCGCATGCCGAGGCGCCGCGGCCGGGTTTGATCGTCCTCGATTTGAACCTGCCTCTCAAGGGCGGCTGGGAGGTGCTGGCCGAATTGCGTGCGGATCCAGGCTTGCGCGACATTCCGGTGGCGATTCTGACCTCCTCCAGGACCGATGCCGGCATCTGTGACGGCGACACCAGCGGCCGCTGCCGCTACTTCGTCAAGACCGGCGACTTCAAGAAACTGGTGGGCATCGTGCGGCAGTTGGAGCGGTTTGCGCGATAGCGACTACTTCACCCGCTTCCGCGCCGCGGCGTCGATGACGGCCCGCACCTCTTCCCGGTCCAGCGGCTCGACCAGATAGTAGAAGACACGATGGCTCCGGACCCTGCGCTGCGTCTCGAGCGAATCGCAGGCGTTGCGACGCCGCTCGGGGCGGCCTCATCTCGCTGACCATCCTGACGCTGGCGGTGATCCCGGCGTTTTACGTCATCTGGCGGGGCTTCCAACTCCGCCGTGCGGTGCCGGACGGGCCGCCGGTGATTGCGGAGCCCATCGCGGGTGGCGTTTCCTGAGCATCGACCTTTGGGGATTTTCGAGGCCACGGCGCCCTCGCACCATCAGCATCGCAGGAAACGATCGCCGCTCTACCCCGCCACGGCCGCTGTCGGCCCTGAGTAGCCGAATCCTCACGTCCGTTCCAGGTTCTTCAGTACGCAGCCAAACGAACCCCGAGCTCCTACAACCACCGCACGACGCCGATTGTTGCCCCGAATGCCGGCCCGCCGTCGTTCAGGCCGAAAGTGACGCCGGCGGCGAGGGAATAGTCCCTGTTGAGCATAAACAACGCCCCCGCGCTCGCCTCGACCGGGTCTTTGGCACCAGGAATAGTCGCTCCTCGCCCATCGAGTGACGTAAAGACGTTCGTGGTGCCGAAGAGCTTCGAGACGCCGACACCGATGAGCGGGATGTCGTCGAGCGTGGTCCCCGCGGGATCGCCGGAGATGATATACCCTCCCCGCAAGGACAGCCTCAGCCCCCCAAGGCGCTGGTACAGACCGACAAAGCCACCGTAATCCGCCTCACCCGTGCCGAGCCCGCGCACCTCGTCCGCCGTCGGCAGTTTCACCGCGGCGGCACCGCTGATGGATAATCCGCCGCTGGTTTCGGGCAGAAGAATCACTCCGGCCCTGAGGATGACGTCCCCGAGACCGAATTCCGTCGTGCTCGATCCACCCGTCTTCCGCGTGAGAAATAGCAGCGGAGCGGTCACGCTCGCGTTGTACCGCGGCGTCAGGTACCCGATCGTCGGCGCGAGCGAGGAGAGGCTGGATTTCGTCGGGGTGCCGAAATCGCCGGTCTTGTACCCCGCATCGAGTTCCAGATAGCCGCGGCCGTCCAGCGCCCGCACCGCGCCGGGCGCAAGCATCCCCCAGAACACGAGCAATGCCGCGAGGGCGATCGGAACTCCTATCCTGGAGAGCGCCATCACTGCCCCTGCTTGCCCATACCGTCCATCATCTGGTTCAGGTTCTTCATCCGCTCCTGCATCCCCTTCATCATGGCGGGATCCATGCTCCCTTTGGCCATCTGACCGGACATTTCATTCATGGTGACCGACATCTCGGCCATCCCTCTGGACATCTGCTGCATCCGGTCCATGGGCATCTGCCCTTCCATGCCGCGGGACATCTTCTGCATGACCTGGTCCATCTGACCCATCATCCCCATCAGGTCCCGCATCATGTCCTGTTGCATCATCGCCTGCCCGCCCATCATCTGTGAGGACGGCTGGGATCCCATCATTCCACCGCCGGTATGCTCCTGCCCCTGCCCGCCGCCCATCCCACCTTGCGGCATCATCTGGGCGAATGCTCCAGACGTGTTCAGGCAGATGATCGCCACCAGTAACGCCACTATCCTTTTCATATCGATCTCCTTTCGACAACGTGTGTACGAGATCAACCGTCGCATCACAACGACTCCAGATCCGTGGCGATCACCTCGACCACCAGCTTCGGGTTGTCCGCTTCCAAGCCATTGACGACCGTCATCTTCGTCTTCATGGTCGTCTCCTTCTTCTCGTGGTGGTGGCTGCTTTCGTCCTTCGTCTGGACAATCATTTCCGGTCCGTTCCTCATTCAGGAGGACTGCGGAACTCATGGTCTCGTCTCCTTCATCACCGCTCAGAGCGTCTGGGGTAATGCGCCGTTTGCACTGAGCCTCACTTCACCGTGTAGACGAATTCGTCCACGAGGGTGGTGCCCCCGAGGGCGACCTTGGTCGTGATCCTGTATTCGCCCTTGGTCACCAGATCCAGATCCGCGCCGAAGCCGTCTTCCATCAGCATCGCCATCGCCTTGGTCTCGGCTTTGTCCGGCTGGACCACGAGGTAGCCAGCCTTCCCGTCGGTCGCCGGCTTGCCGTCGGGTCCGACCGGGTAGACCATCAGGTGGTGGGACTTCATCCTCTCGCCGCCGTGGGTCATCGGCATCGAGCTGGAGGCCATCATCTGCTTCATGTCGATCAGGTTGTAGGCGAGCGTGTGGCCGGAAACGACGGCCTTGCGGATCTCGATGCCGTGGCGCGCGGGCTGCGCGGCGGCACCGGCCTGCGGCGCTGCGCCGTGCATCCCGGCCGCGGCGCCCGGGGAGCCGTGGCCCATCGAACGGTGGTCCATCGCGGCGGCGAACGGGACGGTTGCGAAGGTGAACAGCGCGGCCAGGGTCAGCGTCCGATTGAGCTTGGTGGACATTTCCTTCCTTTCCTTTCGTTGTTCGTGGAGTTCTCGGTTCGATCCTCGTTTCGAGCTTGGCGACATTCTTTCCTTGTTATGCTCCCTCTGCTACGCATGTGAAATGCAAGGCGCATGCCATTCGACAATCGTCTGTTTTCAGGCCTTTCATGCGACGCGAGGACAGCGAACTGGCGACTATTCTGCAAGACTTGGAGACTATTGTTCAGCCGGTTGTCCGACTCCCTGCAGGCATCGTCACGCCCACCGCCTGGTCGCCCTCGAGCTTCATCTCGCCCAAAACCGCCACGCAGCGCAGCAGCGCCACGCCGCCGACCAGCTTCGTAATGTGTTTTTCTCTTTCAGCAGTTACATGTCTGTCGTAGACTGCCAGGCATGTTCGCCATCCTGCACCCCCAACTCGCCGCCAGATCGAGGACATCTACTTCACCAGCGCCCTCACCAATCCCCGGCAGACCGATTTCTTCGTGGATTACAAGGGCGAGGACAATGACTGGCACCGCTACACGCCGGATTTCGTGATCCGCCGCAAGGATGGCCGCTCCCGCTCATGAGCATGGACGACTTCCGGAAGAGCCCCTCCGGCCGCCTGCTGAAGGTCGGCTCCGGCGCGGCCGCCTACCGGGCCTTCGTCCCGCAACTGCTCCCGCCTGACCTGCCGTTCAGTCCCGCACTCGTTCGCGCGCTTTCCGAGGCCGACCGCGCCCTGGGCGAACTGGCCGGCCTCGGCCGAGCCCTCGCCAACCCGCAACTCCTGGTCCGCCCGTACATCCGCCGCGAGGCCGTCCTCTCCTCACGCATCGAGGGAACGCAGTCGAACATCGCCGACCTCTACGCCTTCGAGGCGGGCCAGCCGGGCGTCCGGTCCGCCCCGCCCGAGGCCGACGTGCGGGAGGTGCACAACTACGTCACCGCCCTGGAGTACGGCATCAAGCGGATGAAGACCTTCCCGGTGAGCCTGCGCCTGATCCGCGAGCTGCACGAGCGGCTGATGAAGGGCGTCCGCGGGGACCGGGCGACGCCCGGCGAGTTCCGCCGCTCCCAGAACTGGATCGGCCGACCCGGCTGCACCCTGAACGAGGCCGCCTTTGTCCCCCCGCCGGCTCCCGAGATGAACGACGCGCTCGGCGCCTTCGAGAAGTACCTGCATGCGGAGAACGGCCACCCGCCGCTGCTGCGTCTGGCGTTCATCCACTATCAGTTCGAGGCCATCCACCCGTTCCTCGACGGCAACGGCCGCATCGGACGCCTCCTCATCCCGCTGCTGCTGACCTCCTGGAACCTGCTCGGCCTGCCGCTGCTCTATCTCAGCGTCTACTTCGAGCGACACCGGGACGAGTACTACAACCGGCTCGCGGCGGTGAGCCGCAGCGGCGCCTGGGCGGAGTGGGCGGTCTTCTTCCTCGAAGGGGTGACCGAGCAGTCGCGCGACGCCATCGCCCGGGCGGGACAGTTGCAGGATCTCCAGACCGCGTGGCGCACCCGGTTGCAACGTCTGAAGCGGACGACGGCCCTGCCGCTCGGTATCGTCGATGCCCTCTTCGAGAACCCGACGCTCTCGGCGACGCAGGTCGCCCGGCGCTTCGACGTCACCCATCAGGCGGCCATGAAATCGCTGCGCAAGCTCGTGGGGCTGAAGATCGTCCGCGAGATCACCGATCGGCGGAGGAACCAAGTCTTTCTCGCCGAGGAGATCCTGAAGATCGTCTCCGAGACGCGAGGCACACAGCGATGATTGTATGTTACTATCTATCTACTGAGTTACATAGCGTGCCGGCAATGAAACTTCACGCACATTGAGGAAGCAGCCGATGGCAGACGAGAAGAAGGTCGAGAGCACCCCTCCGGCCTGCTCTTCCACGGCGACAACAAGGAGGTGCTGGCGCATCTGCTGGCCGAAGGGAAGAGAACTTCCGCCAGAAGCGCTTCTGTTCATCGGAATGGAGGAATCGACATGACCCGAAAGCACCTGCTCGCGTTCGCGGCTCTCACCATCCTGCTTGTGGGCACACCCCGCGCTGATGCCGGACAGGCGACCCCGGTCGCCCCGCAAACACCGGTCGCACCGCTCGGCGTAGATCAGTTCATGAGGGAGCCCGAGAAGCATACCGGGACCCTGGTCGTCGAGGGGGTGGTGAAGACCGCTTCGAAGAAGGATCAAACCCTCGCGCTGATCGACGTGGAGGAATATCGCAAGTGCCGGGTGGTGACCTGTTCCCAGCTGGCGCTGCCCGTGCGCTGGGCGGGCGAGATGCCTGCGGTTCTCGACATCGTCCGGGTGGAGGGCGAGGTCACGACGGTGAACGGGAAGATGCTGTTCGCCGCGCGAAAACTGGCGAAGATCCCGGAGACGGCGAAGCCGTGAAGATCCGGCGCGCCCTGCTCCCGTTGGCAGTGTTCCTCGCGGTCCTGACTACGCACTTCGTCTGGCTCGGCCTGTTTCCGGAACAGGACCCGGCCCAGAGCCGCTGGGCCGAGGTGCCGGACTCGGGCCGCTCCTGGATGCGCGATTATCTCGATGGCGGGGGATACTGGCTCGGCTATTCCTACGGCATCTCCCTCGCTTTCGCCGCCGGAGGGCTGCGGCGCTATCGCGAGCAGCGGCTCGCCGCAAGCCGCAACCTCGCCCTGGGCAGCGTCTCATTCTCCGGCGCGCTCGCCGTAGCGGGATGTTATCTGCTCGGCTGCTGCGGCTCTCCCATGCTGGCCGTCTACCTGAGCTTCTTCGGCGCGGCCTTCCTGCCATGGGCCAAACCACTCGTGGCCCTGCTCACGACCGTCGCTCTGATTGCCGGCTGGGGCTTTTCCCTCCGCTGCGCCCGCGCCCCCGCTTCGTCGCCGTGAAGTCCTCGATTACGGGCCTGTGCCTTGACAACAAGGCAATGCCCGCCTAGATTTGCCACGATGAGAACGGCACTGCTTCTGCTCCTGCTGCTGCTCTGTGTACAGATCGGCGTCGCTCCGGTCGCCCAGGGGTGCAACCAGATCTCCCCTGCCGGCGCCTGTTCGGACGGGTGCCAGGACGAGCAGGAATCTGGCGCTCCTGATCAGTGCGGCTCGTGCGCGTGCTGCAGGGTAAATGAACCTCTGTCGCCGCTGGTGCTGTTCGTGCCGTACGCTCTGCCGGGTTTTCCCGTCGCTACCGCTTCGGAGAGCGCCGGTACCTCACCCTGCCCCGCCGACATTTTTCACCCTCCCCGAACCGCGTAGTTCACCGCGGTTCCGTTCGCCCTCCCGGGCGTCGCAGAGAACGCCGATTTCCGCTGCTTGGCCGCCGTCATCCCTGAGCGGCGCACAAGACCGCGAGCCCGGGCGGCACACATTGACGGCCCTTGTCCGTCGCGCCTCACACGATTGAAGGAGAACGAATATGCGTTTCACGATTGTCGCGATCGCCCTCTCTCTGGCGATGGCACAGCCGGCTTTCGCTGCGCCTCCCGTCGGCGATGCCGCCCACGCTCCGCAGGGGGCCGCGCCCGGATCCTACGAGGACTGGTGCGGGGAGCACCAGGTGCCCGAGTCCCTCGACACCCGCTGCAACCCCGCTTTGATCCCGGCGTTCAAGGCGACCAGGGACTGGTGTCCCGAGCACGGGCTCCCGGAATCCCAGTGTCTGAAGTGCAATCCGACATTGAAGATTGTCCGACCTCCGCCGCAGACCCCACTCGCCCATGCGCCGAAGGGAGCCGTAGCCGGCTCGTACGAGGATTGGTGTGGCGAGCACCAGGTCCCCGAGTCCCTCGATACCCGCTGCAACCCCGCCTTGATCCCCGCGTTCAAGGCGACCAAGGACTGGTGCGCCGAGCACGGGCTCCCGGAATCCCAGTGCCTGAAATGCAACCCTGGCCTGAAGATTCTCCGTCCGCCGAAGCCCGCCGGGGGAAAATGAGATGCGCCGGATCGCCTTCCTCCTGCTCCCGATCGCGATCGCGCTCGCAGCGGGGTGCCGGCAGGAGGCACAGCCGCCGAAGGTCGAAGCCATCCCGGCTGAGGTGAAATCGGCAGCCGTGCCGCCCGCCGCGGAAGGGCTTTGCGCAGAGCACGGCGTCCTGGAGGCGGTCTGCCCGAAGTGCAACCCGGCGCTCGAGGCCGTCTTCCGGGCCAAGGGCGACTGGTGCCAGGAGCACGGCTTCCCGGAGTCCGTCTGCCCGGTGTGTCGCCCCGAGAGCGGCGGCAAGCCCGCGCTCGATGTCGCCGGCGACGGCGCTCCTGCCGACGGGACCAGGATCAAGCTGAAATCGAACGACACCGCGCGGCTCGCGGGGATCGAGACGGTAAGAGCCCTCCACGGCAAGGCGACTACGGAAATCGTCGCGCCGGCCACGATCGTTCACGACGCGACCCGCATCGCCCATGTCAACGCGCGGTCGCCCGGCGTCGTAAGGCGGCTCCACGTCGACGTGGGGGAGGCGGTGAAGGCCGGGGCGGCCCTCGCCGTCGTCGAGAGCGCCGAGGTCGGCGCCGAGCAGTCCCGGCTCTCGGCGGCCACCTCCCAGGTCAGGCTCGCTGAGGTGAAGTACCACCGTGAGATCGAGCTTCATCAGAAAGGGATCTCCGCGCGCGTGGACGTCGAAGCGGCCGAGCAGGAGCTGGAGCAGGCCAGGGCCGGGCACGCTGCGCTGGCGTCTTCACTCGGGATCGTCGGCGCCGGCAGCGGCAGCGGCGGCACCTATACGCTCAGCGCCCCGTTTTCGGGGGTCGTGACCCAGAGGACCGTCTCGCTCGGACAGTACGTCGGGACAGAGCAGGCGCTCTTCGAGATCGTCGACACCTCCACCCTCTGGGCGGAGGTCGCGGTGCGCGAGGCCGATCTCGCCGCGGTGCACATCGGGAGCGCCGTCACGCTGACCGTCGACGCATTGGGGGATCGCGAATTCAGCGGCACGGTCGCGCAGATCGCGACGGCGGTCGACCCGCTGACGCGAACCGTCAGGATACGAGTCCGGCTGGCCAACGCTTCGGGCCTGCTCCGCGCCAACATGTTCGGGAAAGCCCGCATCCGGCTCGGAAGCACGCGGGTCTCCGCCGCCGTCCCCCGCGGTGCGATCCAGCGGGCCAAGTCCGTCCAGGTCGCCTTCGTCCGCCTCGGTCCGGCGGAGTACGAGACCCGGCGGGTCCGGGTGGTGCCGGGGCGCTGGGACGCGGAGCTCATCGACCTGGTCTCCGGCATCGAGCCGGGCGAGGAGGTGGTGACCGCGGGGAGTTTCTTTCTGAAGACCGAGACCCTCAAGGACTCCATCGGCGCGGGGTGCTGCGACGTGGAAACCAGGTAGGAGCGCCGCAATGCTCAATCGCGTCATCAACTGGTCGCTCGACCACCGGCTCGCGGTCATCGTCATCTGGGTCGGGATCGCGCTGCTCGGCGCGCTGGCCTTCGCGCGCCTGCCGATGGATGCCTTCCCCGACACCACGCCGGTCCAGGTGCAGATCAACACGGTCGCCTCGGCGCTCTCGCCGTTCGAGATCGAGCGGCAGGTGACCGCACCGCTGGAGCAGGCGATTTCGGGGCTGCCGAAGCTCAAGGAGGTCCGGTCGATCTCGAAGTTCGGCCTCTCGCAGGTGACCGTCGTCTTCGAGGACGGCACGGACATCTACTTCGCGCGCCAGCTCGTCCTCGAGCGCATGCAATCCGTCGAGCTGCCGGAAGGGACGCCCCGCCCCACGCTCGGTCCCGTCGCGACCGGGCTCGGCGAGGTGTTCCATTACCTCGTGCGGCCGAGCGG
>JANOHV010000055.1:0-19169 GCA_031406795.1 Candidatus Rokuibacteriota bacterium | reverse complement strand
AGGGAAACGCCGGGGTCACGGTGCGACATACTGCGGCTCGGCCTCGGCGAGTACCCGGTCGCGGAAGTACTTGCTCAGGGTTCCAGGAGTGTTCAGGTCAACCTTGCGGCCGAGGATCTCGGACAGCTCCCGCTCCATGGCGAAGTAGCGGAGTCCGGGGACGTGCCCCGGTTCGAATTCCACGATCACATCTAGGTCGCTGTCGGGCCCAAAATCGTCCCGCAGCACGGAACCGAAAAAGGAGAGCTTCCTGATGTGGTTCCTGCGGCAGAAATCACTGACTTTTTCCTGCGACACGCTGAGCGCAGCCATGGCCGAACTATAGCACACGACGATTTGTGATGTATCCGGGCGGCCTCGTCCGGGCAGTCTCACTCGAGCAGGAAGCCGAAGTCCTCGCGCGAGCTCGCGGCGCCGCGACGCCCGGCGGCCTCCCAGGCGAGCACCGCGCGGTAGAGGGCGAGCTTGCGCCGCTTTAGTTTCAGCCCCAGGCCGCCAGCCTTGAGGCTCACGAGGAACGCTGTTGGTCCCGCCTCGCCCTTAAAGGTCTCCCCTCAACCCAGATGACGCGGCTGCTCCCGGTACTGAATCGACTCGGCGATGTGGGTGATGCCGATCTTCGGCTCGCCCGCCAGATCCGCGATGGTGCGCGCCACCTTGAGCACCCGCGCATATCCGCGCGCCGAGAGGCCCAGCGCACGCATCGCCCCCTCGAGCAGGCGGGCGCCGCCTTCGTCGTGGCGGCAGTGCTCGCGGACCTCGCGCGCCCCCATCTGGGCATTGCAGTAGATCGCCGCTCCCCTCAGGCGCTCTCGCTGCCGGGCACGCGCACTTTCGACCCGCGCTCTCACGGGCGCCGTCCCCTCCCCCAGCGGCGCCGTCACGAGCTCCTCGTACGCCAGCGCCGGCACCTCCACACGCAGATCGATGCGGTCCAGCAGCGGACCGGAAATTCGCGAACGGTACTCGTCCACGTCGTGCGGCGTGCAGCGGCAGGCGCGCAGGCGATCCCCCCTAAATCCGCACTTGCACCGTTGCGTTGCCTTTCTGCTGTTTCAGCCTGAAAGCAAAGAAACCCCTTCCATATCCACAACATGCTCGCCTATGGTCGACCGCGTACCACCTCAGGAAAAGACGGTTTGAGCTGGGACTCCTCCAACAGGAGGTGGGGCAACGAATCGGAGCGACGGAGTGTTGCGTTTACATCTGGGAGCGAGGGAAGGCCAATCCGACTTTCCCCTACTGGCCGAAGATCATCGAATTTCTTGGCTCCTGTCCTTTCGACCCGGGCTGGACGCCCGGGGAACGTCTGACCTGGATCCGGCGGCACCTCGGGCTGAGCCAGGAGGCCATGGCTCAGCGGCTCAGGGTGGATCCAGGCACACTGGCGAAGTGGGAGCGGGGGGAGAGGGAGCCCAAAGGCAGACTACTCATGAGGCTGGCTAAATTCTTGGATGAATGCGCCTGTTCAAATACACCGGCATGACAAAACAGGACATAATGCGTCCGATCATTCAGGAATGCACAGGAAATGTTCTGCTATACTTTCACCAGTTCCGTCTGGGAGGTGGTCGCATGTCCGTACAAAAGGTCGACGCCGCTATCCGAGCACGCATCCACGCGCTCTTGGCCGATGCATTCGGCGACCGCCTGCAGGGTGTGGTTCTCTACGGATCCGAAGCCCGCGGCACAGCCGATTCGGACAGCGACGCGGACCTCCTCGTACTGCTTCGCGGCCCGATGGCGCTAGGGAAAGACCTGAAAACCATCATCGACGCCCTCTATCCCCTGCAGTTGGAAGTCGAGCGCCCGATTCACGCTCTTCCGGTGGAAGCGACGGTTTATGCCGAGGGCGAGTTCTCGCTCTACCGGAACGCCCGCAAGGAAGGCGTCCTCCTGTGAACCCGGAGGCGGCAGACCTCAGGCAGCGAGCTGCCTGACTGCTTATGTTAGACTGCCCCAATGCCGACACTCTTGCGGAGGGGGCCGTTTCGATTTTACTGCTATGCCGGAGATAAAGACGAACCGCCGCACGTTCATGTCGAGAACGGCGACAAGGTCGCGAAATTCTGGCTCGATCCGATACGTCTGCAGGGCAGCGCAGGCTTTTCCCGCAGCGAAATAGGCAGAATTCACCGGTTGATCGACGAGAATCAAGCGCAACTTCTGGAGGCATGGCATGGCTACTTCGGTCATTGAAATCGAGATCCCCAAGGCTCTCTCCGTGAAGGCGACGGGTGAAAGTCTAACTGTCGACCTGAGCGACGGGAGATCGATCACCGTACCCCTCGAGTGGTTCCCGAGGCTCGTCCACGCCACTCCGGCGGAGCGCCGCAAATGGCGACTGATCGGCCGCGGGCTCGGCATCCACTGGGAAGACCTCGACGAAGACATCAGTATCGAAGGCTTGTTGTCAGGCAAGCCATCGGGAGAGAGCCAGGAGTCGTTCGGCAAGTGGCTCAAACGCAGAACCGCACGCGCCAGTGGCCGCCGCCGCATGCATTAAACTGACTCAGCTGCCTGTCAACCACAAGAGGGCTGAGGTAGCATTTCTTCCCCGCAGACGTAATTCCGTTTGTTGATGGCTGTATGCCTCTCCGTCTGACAATGGGGGATCATGGCAATGAAATTCGAGATTCGTCGGGTGCAGAACGGAGCCGTGCTGCGGGTCGAGTCGGACGGCGAGGACTCGGGCGAGGAAATCGTCTACCAGGAGCAAGAAGACGATGAGATCGAGGCGTTCGCCGACTTCCTGCGCCACCTCGCCGACCATTACGGCCCCACCACCAGTCGCTATTCGCCGAAAAGGATCTCTGTGCGGGTTGAACCTGGAGACAAATACGAGCCACCTGTGTAACCGATTGCGTTCAGTTCAGATGACGCGGCTGCTCCCCGACACTGGATCGACTCGGCGATGTGAGTGAGGCCGATCTTCGGCTCACCCCCAGATCCGCAATGATACGGGCGACTTTGAGCACTCGGGCGTAGCCACGCGCTGAGAGGCCGAGCGCGCGCATCGCCCCCTCGAGGAGACAAGCGCCGCCTTCGTCGTGGCGGCACTCAAAGCAAAGAAACCCCTTTCGACCCGGACTGGACTCCCGGGGAACGGCTGACCTGGATTCGGAGGTACATCGGACTGAGCCAGGAGGCCATGGCCCGGCGCCTCCAGTGGACCCTGGGACGCTGGCGAGATGGGAGCGGGGCACGAGGGAGCCCAAGGGAAAATTCCTGGTTCGATTGGCAAGACTTTTCAAACTCCAGTTGATTTGAGGCGCGGCTTGAGTGGGGGGCCAGTCGCGCGAGGATAAAGAACATCCACCATGCCGCTCTATTCCGCCACTTCTCATTCTTCCATTGCTAATCTATGTAACTACTATTACATTGCATCCATGAGTTACAAGGGATGGCTTCTCTTTTTTTCTTCCCTCCCTACGAAGCCCGTAGGAAACCGGGTCAAGGTCTGGAGGAAACTCGTGAAGTCGGGTGCGGTGCAAATCAAGGGGTCTGCATACATCCTCCCGATGAACGAGGAACATATCGAATTCTTCCAGTGGCTCGTCCAGGAGATTATCGGCATGGGCGGGGAGGCCGCCTTCGTGCGGGCGGAACGGATTGACACCGTCCCGGGCGCCGAAATCGTCGCTCTTTTCCGACGTCGAAAGGAAAGCGACTACCAGCAGATAGCGAAAGCGCTCGACGTCGCAGAACGCCGGATCGAAAGCATGCGCCCGGGTGGAGCAATGCCGAGCATCCGGAGACTCACATCTCAACTCGCGAAAATTCAAAAGGACTTCGACGAAGCGCGGCGGACGGACTTCTTCTCTGCGGCGTCCGGATTGGCGCTTGAGACACGCCTCACTCAGAATTCCTCCGCACTCCAAGCACTGAAAGGAATCGAGAAGGGCTCTGCTGCATACACCGGGATCGCACGACGATCTGTCGAAGCCTATCGAGGGAAGCGTTGGCTGACCAGAAGGAACCCCTTCGTCGATCGGATGGCCTCGGCCTGGCTGATTCGGAGGTTCATCGATCCGGAGGCCATGTTCGAGTTCATCGACGAGGCTGAGGCGCCAGCCGCCGGGAAAGACACCGTGGTGTTCGACGTCACGGGAGCGGAGTTCACCCACGCCGGGGACTTGTGCACCTTCGAGGTTCTCGTGCGCTCATTTGAAATCAAGAATGCCGCTCTCACGAAAGTGGCCGAGATCGTCCACGACCTCGACATCAAGGATGATCGCTACCATTCTACCGAAGCGGCCGGAGTTGAGGAGATCCTCGCCGGCATTCTCCGTATCGCCCGTGACGACGCGGACGCCCTCGATCGCGGCATGGCGGTCTTCGAAATGCTGTACGCCGCAAAAAGCCGCTGAGAGGACGAACGCGCATGGCGGAGAAGCCCTCCTCAATAGATGGTTCCTGACACAAGGAGCAAGAAGACCATGGACTATCGGATACAGCAGACGGACCTGGCGCTCCTCTGGAAGGCCGGGGTCAGTGAGGACGATATGCGCCACTGTGTCTGGGTGGCCGAGAAAGCTCTCCAGATCGCCCGGCGAACGGGCCGCGAGATGGACCTCGAACTGGTCGGCCGGGGTGCGCTCCTCCACGATCTCGGCAAGGCGCTGACGCACTCATTCCAGCACGGCGAACTCGGCGCCGAGATCGGCCGGAAGATGGGGCTGCCCCCGGCAATCACCGGCCTCATGGAAAAGCACTTCCACGGAGGGCTTTCGCTGGAGGAAGCCCGCGAGCTCGGCCTTCCCGAGATTGACTACAGGCCCAGGCGTCTGGAGGAGCGGATCGTCATCTACGCGGACAGACTGGTGGACATCATCACGGAGGGTCTCGTGGCCCTCGAGGACGAACAAGACGCGGAGAGCAACTTCGAGGAGATCCTCAGAGGGCACCCGCATTACGGAAAGAACACGCGAACGATGGAGCGGTATCTCGGCTACCATCGCGAGATCCAGGGATTGATAAATGCCAACTCATGACGCTCGCCGCTCCGGCAGCGGCGGACGGGTCTGGACAACGGTTATGGCCGTGATGACACAAGGAGAATCGGCATGAAGGAAGTTGCGGAGATGGCGGCAAAACTCATGGCGGCTGCGGCGCGTACGGCGCCCAAGGCCGGCGGCAAGGACTTCCTCGAGATCGTCGTCGTGACGGCGGAGGAGGATCTGAAGCGAATCGCGGCTTCGATGCGCGATCACGCCCCGCGCAGCACCAACGAGGCCTTCTGGATGCGTGACGCCGGAAACATCGAAGGCTCGCAAGCACTGTTGCTCGTCGGCCTCGCGAAGCCGGTGACCGCCGGCTATGACTGCGGCGCCTGCGGCGCGGCCACCTGCGCCGAGTTCGCGAAGACCCGCACTCTGATCGCGAAGGAGATGGGCTACACCGGCCCGCACTGCGTGATGCGCATGATCGACATCGGCGTCGCACTCGCGTCGGCGGCGAAGGCCGCGAGCCTGCTCTCGGTCGATAACCGCGTGCAGCAGCGCGTCGGCGCGGCCGCTCGGGCGCTAGGGCTCATCAAGGGCGAAGTGGTGCTCGGCATCCCGGTGAGCATCACGGGCAAGAGTATCTACTTCGACCGGCAGGCCCCGGCAAAACACTAGGATAGCCGCTATGCGCGCTTTGAGCCCGTTCGCCGCCCTCTGCTGTGTCGGCTTCTTCGCGCGCCTCTCGTACGCTCTCGCTCGCAGCCCCGTGTTGCCCCTCTTCGCGCTCTCGCTTGGCGCGGGCCCCGAGGCGATCGGATTCGCGGTCGGCATCTCGACGGTCACCGGGATCTTCTTCAAACTCCCGGCGGGCGCGCTCTCGGATGTCATCGGGCGCCGGCGGACGATGCTCATCGGCCTGCTCTTCTTTGCTTTCATGCCGTTCGCCTACCTCGGCGTCTCGTCCTACGGTCCGCTGGTCCTGATCCGCTTCCTGCACGGCATGGCCACGGCAGTCTATGGCCCGGTCTCGATGGCCGTCGTCGCCGATGTCGCCGGAGCGCGGAAGGGGGAGATGCTCTCCTGGTTCTCGTCGGTGACGATCATCGGCAATCTCCTCGGCGCGCCGCTCGGAGGTCTGATCCTGCACCACGGCCAGGGATCGACAGCGCCGGCGCTGCAGGATTTCCACCTCGCGTATCTTCTGAGCGGCGTCACGGGTATGGTGGCCCTGTTGCTCTTCCTCAGGCTCCTCAAGGACGGTCAGGGTCGGACGGAGAGCGGCGGGCTGGCGGCGGCTTCGCAGCGCTTCTTCTCGGGCATCCGGGAGGTCGCGAGCGACCGCCGCGTGGTGATCACCTCTATCATGGAGGGGATGGCGAATCTGGCGGTCGGCGCCCTCGAGGCGTTCCTGCCGATCTACGCCGTGATGGTCGCCGGCCTCAACGAGTTCCAGGCCGGGCTGCTCTGGGGCGCGCAGGTGGTGACCACCATCCTCTCCAAGCCGGTCATCGGCAGAAGCTCGGACCGCTATGGGCGCAGGACGCTGATCGCCGGCGGGCTCGTCGTCAGCGCCCTCGCGCTCGCGGCGATCCCGATGGTCCGCGGCTTCTGGCCGCTGCTGCTGGCCGCGGCCGTCTTTGGCTTCGGGGAGGCCCTCGTCACCTCCTCCGGCGCGGCTCTTGTCGCGGATCTCTGCAAGGAAAGGCACTTCGGTACCGCGATGGGCACCTTCGGGACGATCTTCGACGTCGGCCACGCCTCCGGCCCGATCCTGGCAGGGGTGTTGATCGCGAGATTCGACTACCTGACGGCGTTCCTGGCGCTCGCCGGGCTCATCGTTCTGGCGGTGCCGGTCTTCCTTGCCGGAGTGCCGAGAACACCTCCCTGATTTATCTTCGCTGGCCCAGGAGGATCAGCGCAGGGGAGTCCGGCGCATAGGCGATACGGTTGTAGTCACCGAATTCGCGGATGTCGTCCACGCCGGCTTCTCGGAGATACTGCACCACTTCCTCGCCGCGGAGCGGCAGCAGCGGCCACGCTGCGGACCGTTCGCCCTCGGGGGTGACGAGGCGAGTCCTGAAGAGGATGCGCGCCGGTGCCTCACCCTCCAGAGACTGCCCGTGGCTTCAGCAGGCGCGCTATGGCTTCCGGTTCGAGCAGCTTCCCAACCGATCGGATCTCGCCGTCCACCACGAGGGCCGGGAAAGCGACCACCCCGCGGCGCATGATCTCATCGAGGTCGTAGACCTTGCGGACCTGCGCCTCGAGGCCGGCGAGTTCCACGGCGTTCACCACCGCCTCATACATCCGCGCGCACTTCGGGCAGCCGACGCCCAGAACTTCGATCTCCATCTCTTCACTCCTCTCGCTCGCAGGTTCCGGTTGAAGCATCGACGTTGGCTTCCTCGTCTCCCCGGCTAGGATCCCGCCTGAATCTGCTTCACGATCAAGTAGAGCCCGGCCAGGGCAATGACCACGCCGGCCGACCGGCGGATGAGCAGGTTGGCGCGCGCATAGCGCTCGGAGGCCAGGACCCACTTGACGAGACCCACGGATGTTCCCGCCAGGAGGACAAGCGCGCAGTGACCCAGGGCGTAGAGCCACAGGAGCAGGAAGCCGTACGCCAGGCTCGCCTTGGACGCGACGTAGGTCAGCACGAGGACGAGCACCGGGGCCGCGCACGGTGCGGAAATCACGCCGAAGAGGAGCCCCATCCCCAGCGCCCCGAGGAGACCGCTCCTGGCCGGGCGCCAGCGCCCGAGCCACTCCGGCAGGCTCAGGTGCCACACGTCCCAGAACAGCGCCGCCGTAAGGAAGCAGACGGCCGCGAGCGCCCAGGGCCACAACGGGCTCGTGCCGCCGAAGTACGTGCCGGCGGTCACCGCCGCCAGTGCCATCAGCGAGAAGGAGACCGCCAACCCGGCGACGAAGGTGAGCGAGTAGCCGAGCCCGCGCCGCCAGTTCGCCACCGCGCCCTGCCCGCCCACGAGGCCGATGATCACGGGCACGCTGGCCAGGCTGCAAGGGTTCGCTGCCGTGGTGACTCCGCCAAGAAACACCGCCGCCCCGGCCAGCCAGGGCCTGCCCTCGAGGGATTCGCGCACCACATCGGTCAGGGCGTCGATCACGAGCGGCTCACCCCCTCCTGACCCAGAGTTTGAAGGCTGCGAGCTTCTCCTGGATCTGGGCCGCGTCCATGAGGCCCTGGTGCCGGAACACCTCGGCGCCCGACGCGTCGAGGAATACCAGGGTCGGGCTGAGCACCACCCGGTGCCGCGCGATCATCTCCCGGTCCCGCTCCTGGTCCACGCGATAGTCCACGAACCGCACCGCGTCCCCGGTGACTTCGACCACCTTCGCGATCTCCTGCTTGAGCTGCATGCAGTAGCGACAGCGCTCCCCGAGCCCGAATACAAGAACCGTCGGTCCCGGTGTGCCCCACCCGCCCTTGCCTGGCTCGCCGGTCGCCTGAGCTACACCCGCGGCGTGGATCAGCAAGCACACCATCAATCCCGCGGTGAAACGCTGCATGGTTCTAACGCTCATGATCCGCCTCCCTCCGTCCTCCGTGCCCAGAGACAATGATGAAATTATATTTCTTTCCTCCGTGGGAGGCCTTGACCTATATCAAGACCTTGTCTGAGCTTCGCGATGTCGAACTCCCGGTCCTTCAGTCTGCCGACGACCTGTTGGCAACGCCGCTCTTCCAGACGAGAATGAGCGAAGCAGGGATGTTGTCCTGGCTGTGCCGGTCTTCCTTGTCGGCGTGCCAAAGACACACAAGAACGCGACCTGACCGGGTGTGACGGTAGACAGGAGCACTTCGATCAGATATCCTCGCCGCAACATGACGACCGAAACGTACTGAAGACGCATGCGTCCCTCCGCCTTCCGTAACGTTTCGTTCACGTTCCTCATGCTTGTTACGTTTTTCTTTTCGGAAATCGTGTTTTCCCGTGGCGCCCATCTTGCGGGAGAACTCGGTCACGTGCTGCAGCCATATGCCTTCTCCGGCAATGGCTGTTCGTCTTCGTCGGGGATGGACAAAGACGCAGCCGATCACCATGGCCATGGCGATGATTCCGCAGACAGCCATGGCGACGGGTGTTGCACGCCGGCACATTCCCATGCATCGATGTGCGGATCTACCGTGAATCTTCCCGAAGCGCCGGGGCCCGCACTGCAGGAAATGGTCGAACACCCCACATTCCTTCCCGAAGTCTTTCTCACACCTCCGACTCCCCCACCGAACATCGCCTGATCGAACGACGGCCGGCGTCTGGGGTGAATCATTGCGATTCATCTCATCTCGCCGTCTCCGCGCCGGGAACCACTCCATCCCCGGGCGGCGCTTCAGCGCGAATGCGGTTCATGATGAACTGGGCATTCGCGTTGCCGTCCGACGTCGACGGTTTGATCCATAAATGAGAAAGGACAGGAATGCAGAATTTTCTTTGCCGGCGATCACGCTGGCTCGACTTGTTCCAATGCTATCCGGGGTTTGTCGTCCTTTTGCTTCTGACCCTGATGGGGGCGTCGGATGCCTTCGCCCACGGGGTTGCGGAAGACGACAAATCCTTCATCGTGCAAAATGCGGGAATGCGGCTCCTGCCGTTCATCTATCTCGGCGCCAAGCACATGGTGACCGGCTACGACCATCTCCTTTTCCTGTTCGGGGTGATTTTCTTCCTGTATCGGATGCGGGATGTCGGGGCTTACGTGACTCTGTTCGCCGTCGGCCACAGTGTCACTTTGATCTATGGGGTGCTCAGCGGCACCCACGTCAACGCCTATCTCGTGGACGCCATTATCGGGCTCTCCGTCGTCTACAAGGCTCTCGACAACCTCGGCGCATTCCGGCTTGTCCTCGGCTTCCAGCCGAACACCAAGGCCGCGGTACTCGTGTTCGGGTTCTTCCACGGCTTCGGTTTGGCAACGAAACTTCAGGAATTCTCGCTTTCCAAGGACGGGTTGATCCCAAACATACTCGCGTTCAACGTCGGGGTCGAAATCGGACAGTTGCTCGCACTGAGCGCCATCCTGATCGCCATGGGCTTCTGGCGGCGTGCCGCGTCGTTTGGCCGTCAGGCTTTCGCGGCAAATGTCGTTTTGATGACCTCCGGCATGATCCTGATAGGTTATCAACTCACCGGTTATTTCACCAAGTGACCAAGGAGACAGACTTGACGAAACATCATATCCATCCGCCGCCGACGCTACGCCAGTTGGTCAAGGCCACCGGCATCGCCATGGTCGCCGCAAGTGCGGTATTGATCACCGTCGTGCTGCCGGCCGAGTTCGGTATCGACCCCACCGGCGTGGGATCCACGTTGGGCCTGCTGAAGATGAAATCCGCCAGTGCGGAGGCGACAACCACGCCCGTCGTCCCCACCCAACCTGCCTATTCTTCCCCGGCGGCACCTGCAATCCTGGCCAAGCGCGACAACCCGCTCCGTAGCGATGAAATGTCCGTAACGCTTCAACCGGGCGAGGGAGCAGAAATCAAAGCCACTATGCGCAAGGGGGAGCAATTCGTCTTCCAGTGGAAGACCGAAGGTGGTCCCGTGAACTTCGACATGCACGGGGAGAAGTTCAATGCGGGCGACGAGTTCATCAGTCACAAGAAGGGCTCGAAGAAGACCGATGATCAAGGGACCTTTATCGCGCCTTTCGACGGAACGCACGGCTGGTTTTGGCGCAACCGCGGCACCAATGCCGTGGCGATCAACGTTAAAGTGAGCGGGTCTTACGAGAAATTTGCCCGAATGAAGTAACAGCAAGAAGAATACCGCCCGGTGCTCTTCGACATGGAATCCGTGGCGAAGGGCGCCGGGGGTAGGCTTGACTTGGGAGTAGCCCCAATGAGCCGCAGCAAGCGCGCGTGAGAGCAAGGAATGGCCACGCATGAAAAACGAGGAGGGTGGAGCCATGGCATGCTCGACTTCTTGCCCGATCTCAAAGACCAAAACGATTATTCTGGCAACGGATGGCACTCAGTACAGCGAGGGTGCAGTCCGGGAGGCGATCCGTCTCGCCGGACCCTGTTCGAGCAAGATCATCGCGGTCATGGCCTTCAAGTCGAAACCGGAATACGAGACCGTTGGCGGTTCCGCCTACGACGCTCAGGTTGCAGAGGCCCAGACACATTTGATGGGGATCAAGGAGCTGTCTGATAAAGCAGGCGTGCCCTGCGAAACCGTTCTGCACGCCGATTCCTCCCCTGCTGCGGCAGTTGTCGCTGAGGCTGTCGCGAGGAATGCCGACATGATCGTCATCGGCCGACGGGGTTGGAAAGGAATCGCAAAAGCATTCATCGGAGAGGTTGCGGCAGAGGTCATCGGCAAGGCGACCTGCAAGATCCTCATCGTTCCCCAGGCTGCCCGGATCGAGTACAAGCATGTCCTGGTCGCCGTTGACGGATCGAAACACAGCGACGTGGCCCTGCGCGAGGCCATCGCCATCGCCAAGCACTGCGGCAGCTCTTTGCTTTTTCTCTCCGCCATGCGCAATGCAAGCGAGCGGGCAGAAGCGGAAGCTCTCGTCCGACTTGCCACTGTAATTGCACAGGAGGAAGGGGTGCCGGCTGAAGGAATAACGCCGACCGGTCGCTCATTCAGTGCCATCGTGGAAGCCGCTCGAGGACGGGGCGTGGACCTGATTGTCATGGGAACGTATGGGAAAAGCGGACTCAGCAAGGCTTTTCTGGGAAGCACCACAGAGAAAGTCATCGGAACCGCCGGTTGCGCAGTGCTGGTCCTGAAAGCCAAAGCCTGAGCGCAGGACCTCCGCGACAGATCGACAGCGTGCGGTCAGGACGGCAGATCCCGCTCAATGCGAATGAGCGGGAAGATCGTCATGCTCGTGATCGTTGATGCTGTGATGACTCTCCCCCGAGGCATTCGCCGGATCGATGTGGATCGTGGCATCGGCGAGATACCGCAGGTGGTGCAGCAGTTGATGGCGCACTTCCGCGGCAATCGTATGCCCCTCCGCGACCGTGATTTCCGGCTCCACGGCGATATTGAGCACTGCCTGCATCCGGTGTCCAGACCACCGTACCCGCACCTCCGACACGCTGCGCACGCCTCGAGCATGGTTCACCGCGTGCCTGATCTCGTCGACCACATCCGGGTCAACACCGTCGAGCAGCCTGGTGAAAACTGACTTGCCGGAATCCCAGACGATCCGGAGGATCGCCAGCGTGATGCTCAGGCCGACGATGGGGTCCGCCAAAGGATACCCGAGCCACACGCCGACAGCGCCGAAAAGCACGGCCAAGCTCGTCAGACCGTCGACCCGGGCATGATGGCCGTCGGCAACCAAAGCGGCGCTGCCGATCTCAGTTCCGATTTTGATGCGGAATTGCGCCACCGCCTCGTTGCCCAGACAGCCGATCACCGCCGCGGCGATCACCCAGGCTAGATGTGTCACCGGCTGCGGGTGCAGGAAGCGATCGATGGACTCGTATGCGGCAACAGCAGCGGAGAACAGAATGATGAGCACGATCGAAACGCCCGCCAGGTCTTCCACACGGCCGTAGCCATAGGTGAATCTCTGACTCGGCTTTCTCTGCGCCAGCCGGAAGGCGATCCAGAGGGGGATTGCGGTGGCCGCGTCGCCGACATTGTGGATCGTGTCGGCGAGAAGCGCGATGCTCCCGGTGTAGAGGACGATCACGGCCTGGAACAGCGCGGTTGCGAAGAGCCCAGCGAACGACCACTTCACCGCCCAGATCCCCCGCTCCGTCGAGAGCATCGACGGGTCGACCGTGCCGTGCGTGTGACCGTGGTGCTCACGTTGGTCCGTGCGATCGTCGTGATGTTCGTGGCCGTGTGGCTCGTCATGCCCGAGCATGCGGTTCTCTCCTTTTCGCTACCATTTCAGAAAGCTATCCTGCGATATTCGTGACCGTCACGGCGAGAGCAAGGTATCGGCCAACCTTCCCGATCGTGACAAACACCAGAAATACAGCAAGGCTTTCGCGCATGATACCCGCAACGACGGTCAACGGATCGCCAATGAACGGTACCCAGCTGAGCAGCAACGACCAGCGCCCGTAGCGGCTGTACCAACCTCTGGTGCGATCGAGCGCGGGCCCCTTCAGCGGAAACCATTTCTTGTCACGGAAACGCTCGAAGCCTCGGCCCAATCCCCAATTCACGGTAGCACCCAGCACATTGCCGAGGCTCGCAACCGCAATCAATGCCCACAGGGCATGGTCGCCCCGGAGCACCAGCCCCGTCAATATCGCCTCGGATTGGGCAGGCACCACCGTGGCGGCGAGAAATGCCGCGGCAAACAAGCCGGCATACACCGCACAATTCGATATCTGGTCAATTGCCATGGAATTCTTACCTGACGTGGACAGTGCCCGTCCACACTAAGGAACTGGACTCCATATCTGCGGCAGCTGAAAGATCGGCACTCAACAGCGCCACGGCCAAAAGCAGGCCATAGGCAGCAGATTTCATTCTGGCTCTCTCAATAAGATCTCGTACAATGTTCATACCAAACAGCAGTATACTTCATGAATGTACCCGTCGCTCACCCACTGGATTGAACCAGACCCGCCAAGCCGGCGCGGAACACCGGTGGACTGCCGCGTAACATCTTCACGGTGACTCGGTACTTCTGACTGCCTGGACAAACAGGCTCTGGCGCTCGAACTTGCCGCCCTCGGCAAGGACTTCTGGGACTGGATTCTGCATATCCTACCCTTCCTGGCCATCGGCTTGCTGATCGGCGCTTTTATCCGCACTTTCAAGTTTCATGTGCGCTTGCGCAAAAGCCTGCCGAATTTCGGCTCCTGGGCAGTTCTCGCGGCCACCGGCATCGCAGTGATCAGCCCGCTGTGTGCCTGCGGCGTGCTACCGATCATGGTCTCACTGGTCACCTCCGGCGTGCCGCTTGCGCCGGCGATGGCGCTGCTGGTGGCTTCGCCGTTGATGAGCATCGAAGGTTACGCGGTCACTGCTGGGCTGCTCGGGCCGACGTGGGCAAACGCCAAGCTGGTCGCGGCAGTGTTCATGGGATTGTGGGCCGGCCTGGTCACTCATCTTGTCGCACGGCGTGGTTTCGCCGTCGAGGAACTCTTCCGAGGGAAGATACCTGAGGGGGACATCCACGACCCAGGCTGCGACCACCGGATCGCCTGCAACTGCCCGGACCGCTGGTCGAACCGGATTGGGCGTAAGTACCCAAGCAAGTTCGTTGTTTTCTGGGCGAAGGCGGTTGAACTGCTCTGGGCGGTCGGCAAGTACACCCTCGTCGGACTCGTAATTGAGGTGCTCGCTGCGCGCTACATTCCCGCGGATTGGATCGCTGCGGTTTTCAGCAGCACCAAGTGGTACACGACCGTGCTCATTGCGCTGGCATCCGTTCCCCTCCACGTGAACCAGTTCACCGCCGCCGGTATCCTGTTCGGCCCGGTCAATGTGTTGGAGCGACTCGGCCAGGACGACTCGTGGAGCGCCGGGATGGCATTCCTCATCGGTGGCCCCGTGACGGCGCTGCCGGCGATGGGGGTCTTCCTGTCGCTCTTCCGTCCGCGGGTCTTCTGGCTCTATCTCGGGATCTGCCTTTCGGGGACGCTGATCGTCGCTTTCACTGCCCAATTCTTCCTCGGTTGAGCGCGACTCTCTGAATTTGCACCGTTCCTCAGCCGCCGCGGGCGGTCACTCTCAAAGGTGGCAGGTCGACTTCCGAACTCCCAGGAAGCTCAAGCTATCCCGTGTATTCCCGCGACAGTGTATTCCCGCGCCATTGACAAGAAACCTGCACGAAACGACAATCATCACTTGAATCCGACTTCGTAACGCCATCCTGAAGCAAACCCCGCCGATACAAGGCCGGAGTCGACATGACACGAGAGGAAGAAGAGTGGAATTTACGATCCTGATTGGGTTGATCATCCTCAACGGGCTGTTCTCGATGTCGGAGATCGCCGTAGTGTCCTCCCGAGCGGCACGGCTACAGCGACTCTCCGACGAGGGCCGCCATGGGGCCGGGAGGGCACTCGCACTCCACAAGGCCCCCTCGACGTTTCTGTCGACCATCCAGGTCGGCATCACGAGCGTTGGGATTCTCAGCGGTGTCGTCGGGGAGTCGGCATTTGTCGGGCCGCTCGCGGAACGTATCGGGCGCATCCCGGCCGCCGCACCCTACGCTGAGGGAATCGCACTCGCCGTTGTGGTCGTGGCGTTGACCTACATCACCGTGGTCCTCGGCGAACTCGTACCGAAACGTCTTGGTCTGCTGCGCCCCGAGGAACTCGCGCTCGTGGTCGCGCCGCCGATGCACGGCCTCGCGACGCTCGCGCGCCCACTGGCATGGCTCTTCTCGACTTCCAGCGACCTGGTCCTGCGCCTCTTTCGCGTGCGGTACGCCACCGAATCGTCCGTCACAGACGAAGAAATCGACGTCCTCATGGAGCAAGGCGCCGAGGCTGGGGTATTCCATGAGAGCGAGCAGGAACTCGTCGCGAACGTACTGCGCCTCGACGAGCAACGTATCGAAGCGATCATGACGCCGCGCAAGGACCTGTTTTTCATAGACCTCCAGGACGGGGAGGCGGCGGTCCGTATGCAACTCTCGGAAGCGCCGCACCACCGGGTGATCGTCTGCCGTGGGGGGCTTGAGACCGTACTCGGAGTCGTGCACGTGACGGACTTGCTCAAGCCTGGTCTCACGGGCCAGCCACTGCCAATCGAGCAGTTCCTGCGCCAGCCGCTCGTCGTGCCCGAGTCCGTCACGACGACCCAGATCATGGAGCACTTTCGACGCGCGAGAACGCAGTTCGCCCTCGTCGTCGACGAGTATGGGAGTCTCCAGGGGATTGTCACCCTCACCGACATCCTTTCCGCAATCGTTGGCGAAATCCCGGAGGAAGGAGTTGCTGCGCCATCCGATGCCGTCGCGCGGGGTGACGGATCATGGCTCGTCGATGGAGAAATCAGCCTCGACCGCTTCAGGGACCTCGTCGGGGTCGAACAGCTCCCCGGCGAAGAGGAAGGGGACTTTCATACGCTTGCCGGCTTCGTGCTGCACCACCTCGGGCGCATCCCTGCCGAGGCGGATCGCTTCGAGGTTGCGGGGCTGCGCTTCGAGGTCGTCGACATGGACCGCAACCGGATAGACAAGCTGATTGTCGCCCACGCACCGAGGAACGATTGAGACCGCACAGCGCGGGTGCATGATCGACGCTTCTCGACGCAGACTTTCAACATCATCCCGAAGATCCCCCTCCACCTAGAGCGCTACAAGCTCGAGCGCATCGAAGCGCCCCTGGATGAACTGCCGGACGTCAGATTCGTCCTCTCCGGCCCTACGAGGCATCATCTGATGCCGCCGTGAAGGAGTATTCCACCCGCTCATTCGCGAATGCATTGACAGTCAAGCATCTTCTCAGCGCCGCTGGCGAAGCGACGCACTGGGACACCTATCCCTCGAGCAATCGCCGCTGCAGGTGCGTCTGGAAATCGCGACGGCCGTCAGCGATCAGGAGAAGGGAGACGTTCCTGCCCACGACCCTGTAGATGATTCGATATGGCTTGAAGAACAGTTCGCGATACTCCCGAATACCCAATGCCAGCAGCTCTCGGGGATAGGCCCCGCGTTGCGGTGACTCGGACAAGCTGCCGAAGGCTTTCTCTATCCGTGTGAGGACATGCTCGGCTTTCCCCGGTGCATCGTGCAGAGCGATGTAGTCGTACAGCTCGTCGAGATCCCGCGCCGCGTGACGCGTTATCAGGACCGCGAACTGCATCAGCGAGCTTCCCGCAGCTTCCGTAGGCGTCTGATCGCATCCGCGGCGGGCTCGACCTTGCCCTCCTCAATCTGGCGGTTCCCGAGGGCAAGTATCTTCAGAAGCGCCATCGTCTCCTGTGCCTGCTCGAAGCTATGAATATCCTGCAGCACAACTTTGGCTTCGCCGTTCTGGGTAATGACCAGGTGCTCCTGCCGCTCGCCAAAATTCCTCACGATTTCGGCTGCGTGCGCCTTGAGGTAGCTGATCGGCTTGATCTGAGTGGACATTTTCATGGATTGCTCTCCCTTTGAGATACGTCCGAATATAGTCCGTAAACTGGTCATCGGTCAAGAGCTGCCAGCTGCTGTCGGTTCAAGAAATTCTCAAGCTACTGCCGATCGAGCATCCGGTACTGTATCGACTCGGCGACGTGGGTGATGCCGATCTTTGGCTCACCCGCCAGATCCGCGATCGTCCGCGCCACCTTCAGCACCCGCGCATAACCGCGCGTCGAGAGCCCGAGCGCGCGCATCGCCCCTTCCAGCAAGCGTGCGCCGCCTTCGTCGTGGCGGCAGTGCTCCCGGACTCCGCGCGCCCCCATCTGCGCGTTGCAGTAGATTGCCGCTCCCTTGAGGCGCTCGCGCTGCACGGCCCGCGCGCTCTCGACCCGCGCTCTTACCGCAGATGTCCCCTCTCCCATGGCGCCGATGCGATTTCTTCCTATGCCAGCGCCGGCACCTCCACGTGCAGGTCGATGCGGTCGAGCAGCGGTCCGGAAATCCGCGAACGGTACGCGTCCACGTCGTGCGGACTGCAGCGGCAGGCGCGCAGGCGATCCCCTCGGAATCCACACTTGCACCGTCGCGCTGCCTTTTTGCCATTTCACTCTGAAAGCAAAGAAATCCTTGCCAATTCGATATCCTACGGAACTGAAGACCATTGGCGACCATCTGCGAAAGAAGCGGCTTGACCTAGGCTTACTCCAGCGCGAGGTTGCGGATAGGATCGGCGCTATGAAGGATTCCGTATACCTCTGGGAGGCAAATCGTGTCGCCCGGCCTTCCCTTTTCTGCCGAAGATCGTCGGATTTCTCGGCTACTGCCCCTATGACCCGGACTGGACGCCCGGGGAGCGCCTGACTTGGATTCGGAGGTACCTCGGGCTAAGCCAAGAGGCCATGACCCAGCGCCTGAGGGTGGATCCGGGGACGTTGGGGATGTGGGGAAAGGGAGAAAGGGAACATCAAGCCCGCGAGGATCTTCGCGGGGTTGCGGCGTGGTCACACCTCGGTGGTGGGCAGGATCGTTCCCAGAATGCCGATGAGCGGTGGCAGATCCTCGGTGACGATCGTCCACAGGATGTCGAAATCGACCTGATCGTATCCGTGTATGAGACGGTTCCGGAGGCTGATGATCTCCGTCCATGGGATTGCCGGGTACCTGTCCTGCTCAGGCTTCGGCACCCTGCCGGCGGCTTCGCCGACAACCTCGAGGAGCCTTACCAGCGACAGATTGAGCTTCCGGTCGGTGTCCAGGTCGGCACGGGATTTCCCCCGGGCCATCTCGACCGCCTCCCGCGCATGGTCGAGCATGTGGCGAAGGGAAACGCCGGGGTCACGGTGCGACATACTGCGGCTCGGCCTCGGCGAGTACCCGGTCGCGGAAGTACTTGCTCAGGGTTCCAGGAGTGTTCAGGTCGACCTTGCGGCCGAGGATCTCGGACAGCTCCCGCTCCATGGCGAAATAGCGGAGTCCGGGGACGTGCCCCGGCTCGAATTCAACGATCACATCGAGGTCGCTGTCAGGCCTGAAATCGTCCCGCAGCACGGAACCGAAAAAGGCGAGCCTCTTGATGTGGTTCCTGCGACAAAAATCACCGACTTCTTCCTGCGACACGCTGAACGCAGCCATGCCCAGACTATAGCACACGATGATTCCCTCTGTACCCGAGCTATCGCGGCCGTTCGCCGTCGCCGAGGCGAGCAAGCTGCGGGATCTCCTCCCTGACCGCGGTCAGCGGCGGGCCTCGGTGCACTGATGGGTCCCTGGACCCCCCCCCCAGGTCACAGGAATTGTCAGGACTCGTGGCGTGCGCGGGCTAATCGATGATCTGCGATCGCCCCCGATACTGGATCGCCTCTGCGATGTGAGCGAGTCCAATCTTCGACTCGCCCGCAAGGTCCGCGATCGTGCGCATTGAAAGCAAAGAAGCCGTTGTCAATTCCATATCCTACGTCACTTGTGACCATCGGCGACCACCTCCGGAAAAGGCGCCTGGACCTCGGCCTCCTCCAGCGAGAGGTTGCGTTGCTGTGTAACTCCTCGCCCTACCCCGTCTTGTCGGCAACGCGCTGAGGGGTGATTCTGGTGCCTCCAAACAAGGAGGAGCCGGGATGATCGAGAAGCAGCGGGAAGAGCTACGACGACGAGTATCCGAGATTCAAAGTCGCAAGCCCACGAGACGTCGTTACCCTGAGG
>JANOHV010000041.1:0-18714 GCA_031406795.1 Candidatus Rokuibacteriota bacterium | reverse complement strand
ATGCACCTGGTCATAGCCACGCAGCGCCCCTCGACGAACGTCATCACCGGCATCATCAAGGCGAACCTGCCGGTGCGTATGTCCTTCAACGTCTCGTCCAAGATCGACTCGCGCGTCGTGCTCGACGCCAACGGCGCGGAGTTGCTGCTCGGCAAGGGCGACATGCTCTACCTGCCGCCGGGCGCCAACAAGCTCGAGCGCATCCATGGCGCCTTCGTCTCGGAAGACGAGGTCAAGCGGCTCGTCGAACACCTCAAGGGGCAGGCGCAGCCGAGTGCGGGGACGGCGAGCAGGACGAGATGTACGACCAGGCCGTCGCCGTCGTCTCCGAGAGCGGCCAGGCCTCGATCTCGTACGTGCAGCGGCGGCTCAAGGTCGGCTACAACCGGGCCGCGCGGATGATCGAGGCGATGGAGAAGGCCGGCCTGATCGGCCCGGCGGACGGCGCCAGGCCGCGCAAGATCCTCGCGCGGCGCAATTACGACGAGGAGTAGGCGGTCTTGGCCTAGCGGGCGTAGTGCTTTGGGGCGTGGCACCCCGTCCTGCACCAGCCGCCCTTCGGCTCGTCGCGGAATTGCTGGGCGATCTTCGCATTTCCACGCGCCGGTATCCGCTCGCGCAGCAGCTTCGGCTGGCGCGCGGCGTGCGGCTCGTGGCAGGTCAGGCAGCGGCGGCCGCGGCCGGCCTGGACGTGCAGCGCGTGCAGATTTCGCTTGGCATCGGCAAACCCGGTCGTCCCCGGTGGGGCATCCGGCGCGAGTAGACCTTCGTCGTGACACCCCGTGCAGAGAGTCAGATCCCAGGCGCGCGCGCTCTCCGGGCCGACGGCAGTGCCGGCTGGGGCGCCGATAACGAAGCGCGTCTCCGAGGGAAGCGCGATATCGTGGCAGGAGACGCAGTCGCCCCCGGACGCGGGTTGGTGGACCGAGCCGTCCTTGCTCCCGGCGGGGGCTTCGAGCAACCGCACATGGCACTGCGCCGTCACACAGGAGGCACCCGCCGGGACGGTCGGGTGGCTCCGTCCCGCCGCGGCGAACACAGCAGAAGCGCACATCGCTGCAACCGCCGACAGCACCACGGCAACCAGCCCGGGCGTCTTGATCGTGCCTTTCAAGAGCGTCATTTCGTATCCTGCTCAGGTGCTGCGGGCAAGCTGCTTGACACACTCCAGGCGCAAGGGTGACAAACTTGGGCGGGAGTGAATCCCGCCCCTACGACCACGGGTACCATCCCCGGTTCGTAGGGGAGTCGCATCGCCAACGAGGCCGCGAAGAGGGCCCGCGACCCGACATCCACGGGTACCATCCCCGGTTCGTAGGGGAGGGGTTCATCCCCTCCCGCCTCGGACGGGTCGTTTTCAACAGCCTGCTACAGAAGGACCTTCAACAGCAGCGAGGTGATCGGGCGCACGAAGAGGTTGATCACCCCGAGGTAGGCCAGCCCGAGGATGATGAACATCCCGTAAGGCTCGATCTTCGCGAGCGTCATCGCCTGGCGCGGCGGCAGCACACCCATCAGGAAGTGACCGCCGTCGAGCGGCGGGATCGGGAAGAGATTGAAGACCCCGAGCACGACGTTGATGTAGACCGACTGCAGCAGAAAGAGGGCCAACGGCAGCGCGACGCTGACCCCGCGCAGACCGCCGTCACCGAGCAGGTAGCCGTACAGGTACTCATGCAGGCCGGGGTCGAGCGTGGTCCAGATCTTCAGCGCGATCGCGGCGATCACCGCCAGCAGCATGTTGCTTCCCGGCCCCGCGATCGAAACCTGCGTGAAGCCGCGTTTGGGGTTGGTGAAGTTGCGCGGGTTCACCGGCACCGGCTTGGCCCAGCCGATGAGAATCGGCGCCTGGGTGATCATCAGGATCGCCGGGAAGAGGATCGTCCCGAACAGGTCGATGTGCGGGATCGGGTTGAGCGTGATGCGCCCGGCGAGCTTGGCCGTCGGATCGCCGTTGCGCCAGGCCACCCAACCGTGGGCCGCCTCGTGGAAGCAGACGGCCAGCACGAGGGCGAAAATCTGGATGACGATGCCCTGCCCGCCGCCCATCAGAAGACCCCCCAGCTCTCATGCATAGCGGGCCATCCTAACAAACACCAGGGGAATCACCAAACCGCGGAGGTAATGACGATCCGTCAAGCCGGGCGGGGATCAACCCCGCCCCTACGATAAGACAGGATGGACCAGGGAAGAACGTCCGGTTCCGCCCCTACGATAAGACTGCATTGACCAGGGAAGAACGTCCGGTTCCACCCCGACGATAAGACTGCATTGACCAGGGAAGAACGTCCGGTTCCGCCCCTACGACGAAACCGTGCGAGCGTACGGTGGGCAAGCAACCAGCCGCACCGAAGCCCAGCGGGAAGAAAGTCCGAAACCGCGCAAGCGTAGGGGAGGGGTTCACCCCCTCCCAGGCCAAAAACGGGCCTTTATCATCGGCCGTAATGTGCCGTGACCCAGGCCAGTTCCTCCTCCCGCGTTTTCACGCGCCCCTCCAGCCTTTCGACAAGCAATGCGTCGAGGATCTCCCGGTACTGCGGCCCCGGGCGATACCCGAGGGCGAGCAGGTCGCGCCCCTTAAGCTCGGTGACGACCGCCGCGCCCGCGGCAAGGTAGTCCCGCGCCGCCGCACCCGCCCCCCGGCTGGTCGTGCGCGCCCAGACGTAGATCGCGACCTCGCGCGGCCATGGGGCGAACAGGGCGTGCACGACCGACGCCCCCCACGGCCGCGCCGCTTCCAGCGCTTTCTGAAGGCGCCGGCCGTCGGTGACCAGGGTCTTGAGCCGCGCGGCCGTGCGCGGCGGGATCGCGAGGCGCTCGCACAGTTCGGCCGCGCCGCGCGGCCCCAGCCCTTCGCACAGCGCCGCGAGATAGAGCAGCCAGCAGCACTCCGCGCCCTGCTCGCCGAGGGCCGCGAATTTCCGGCGCAGCGAACCGAACAGCCGCAGACCCGCGCGCGTGACCCGCGCCCGCGGGTGGACGAAGCGCAGCACGCCGAGTTCCTCCATGCGCGCGAGCGCCGGCAGCGGGTTGCGCTCCTTGAGAATCAGCGCGAGTTCCCCGAAGATCCTCGGCCCGCCGAGCGTCTCGAAGAGGCCCTTGGCGACGGCGTCCCGGATCAGCCGATGGGTGGTCTCCCCGAGCTTGAAGTGCAGCCGCTGTTCGAAGCGGATCGCCCGGAAGACCCGGGTCGGGTCCTCGACGAAGCTCAGGCTGTGCAGCACCTGGACGACCCGGTCGTGCAGATCCCGCAGGCCGTCGAAGAAGTCCAGCAGCGTGCCAAAGCGCCCGGGGTTCAGCGCCACGGCCAGCGCGTTGATCGTGAAGTCGCGCCGCAGCAGGTCCATCTTGACGTTGCCGTGGACGACCGTCGGCAGCGCCCCGGGCGCCTCGTAATATTCGGCGCGAGCGGTGGCGACGTCGATCTTCGTCCCGTCCGGCAGCGCGACGACCGCGGTTTCGAAGCGCAGGTGCGAGTGCACGCGCGCCCCGAGCCGCTCGCCGAGCCGACGCGCGAACGCGACGCCGTCGCCCTCGACCATCACGTCGAGGTCGAGATTCTCCTCGTGCAGCAGCAGATCGCGCACCCAGCCCCCCACGAGATAGCAGCGCAACCCGGCCGCCTCCGCCTCCTCGCCGATGGTTGTCAGCAGTCGCTGCACGTCCGGGGCGACCCGCTCGCGGATCAGCGCCCGCACGTCGCGCCGGTGCATCTCCCGAGGCAGCGCGCGCCGGCTGGAGCCGGCCGGCGCCGCGCGCGCCGCCTCCAGCCGCAGCGCGCGCAGGTAATCGGTGCGGGTGATCACCCCGACCAGGCGCCCCGCACGGGTCACCGGGAGGAAGCGCTGGCCGCGACCAAGCATGACCTCCTCGATCCGGGCGAACGGTGCCGTCGGGGGAAGCGTCTCGACGTCGGTGCTCATGTAGTCCGAAACCGGGTGTTCGCCGAACCCGTGCCGCACGGCTTTCTCGGCGGCCTGGCGCCCGAGGATCCCGAGGAACCTCCCGCGTTCGACGACGGGAAGCACGTTCAGCCCGGCGCGCGCCTGCACCTTGCGCGCAGCCGCCAGCGTCGTGGCGCGCTCGACGCTCGTCACCGGGCTGGTCATGATCTCGCGGGCCAGGCGCGGCGGCACGACCGACTCGCGCAGGGCCGCCAGCAACCGGCTCCTGACCGGCGCGAGCCGCGACTCCCGCACGGCGGCCGAGGCTGCCGTCGGATGCCCGCCGCCGCCCAGCAGCGAGACGACCGCCCCGGCGTCGACCGCGCCGACGCGACTGCGCCCGACCACGAAGACCCGCGCGCCCATGCGCACCACGGTGAAGACCGCGCCGATGTTCTCCATCTCGCGGAGCTTGCCGGTGAGAATCGACAGGTCGGCGATGTAGCCCGGACGCGAGGCCGACGCCACGCCGACCTCCACGCCTTTGATGGTGTGCCGCCGCAGCGAGCGCAGCAGGTCGTTGAGCAGCAGCACCTGTTCGGGCGTCAGGTCGTGGGAGATGTTGTCCGCCACGACGTGGAGATTCGCCCCCTGTTCGAGGAGCCAGGCCGCGGCCTGAAGATCGCGGGGCGTCGTCGAGTCGAACGTCAGCGAGCCGGTGTCCTCGTAGATGCCCAGCGCCAGCAGCGTCGCCTCCTCGGGGGAAAGAGCGAGGCTTCGCCGGCGCAGCAGCTCGACCATCAAGGTGGTGTTGGCGCCAACCTCCTCGATCACCTCGACCGCCCCGGCGATATCCTCGGGGCTGGCGGGGTGGTGGTCGTAGACGTGCACTTCCACGCCGGGCCGGGAAGCGATCTCGGCAAGCGCGCCGATGCGGTCGCGCCGGCGGGTGTCCACGAGGATGATCCGGGTGATCTGCGCGAGGTCAAGCGTCCGCAGCCGCGTCACCGCGAAGCGGCGCGGCGAGGCCTTGAGGAACTCGCGCAGCGCCCGCTCCTGCGAGCCGGGAAAGACGAGCTTCGCGCCCGGGTAGAGCTTCTTCGCCGCGACCATCGAGGCGAACGAGTCGAACTCGGCCTCAAGATGGGAGGTGATGATCTCCATGTCAGGCCGCTGAAAAAGGCCCATCTGCGGCGGTGCGCTCCTTGCCCCCTGCGAGTGGGGGGAGGCGCTGCGGCGGACAGGGAGTGCGCCTCACACCTCGGCCTCGCGCGCCTTGCACCTGGACCTTTTTGAGCGGCCTGACGCTGGCAGAATTTCTTGACATGGCATGGTCTCCTTTCTACGATAGCACCCGCGATGCCCCCCCGCAAGAAAGCCCCGCAGCCGGCGCCACGCCGTCGCCGCGCATTCGCCGCACTGGCGGCCGCGTTGTGCTGCGTGCTGCTGGGCCCGTTGGCAGCCCACGCCCGGGAGGAGCTCGACTCGCTCTTGAAACGCCTGACGACCGAGAGCCCCTTCGGTCGCTACAAGGTCATCGAGCTGATCGGCGACCTCGGGACGCAGGACGCCATCCGCGCCCTCGTCGACTTGTTCCCCGACGAAGAGCTGCGCTGGATGGCGGTGCGCCAGGTCTCCCAGCTCAAGGCGGCCGCGGTCCCCGCCCTGCTCGAGGCGCTGCGCTCGCCCGACGCCGACACGGTGCGTTTCGCCGCCTACACGCTCGGGGAGATCCGCGCGCCGGAGGCCGTCCCCGCGCTCGTGCCGCTGCTCGCCAACCCGAACGCGGAAATCCGGCAGCATGCCGCCTACGCGCTCGGGATGATCCGCGATAAGTCGGCCACCGACGCGCTCATCGGCGCGCTCAAGGACCCCGACCCGGTCGTCCGCGGGTACGCCGCGACGGCGCTCGGAGAAATCGGCGACCCGCGGGCCAAGGCGGCGCTGCTCGCGGCGCTGCGCATCGAGGACGCCTCCGTCGTCAACATGGCGACCTCGCTCTACAACCTCGGCAGCCCCGAGGTCGTCGAGATCCTGATCGGCAAGCTGCGCGATCCGAACCCGAACAACCGGCTCTACGCCATCTACGCGCTCGGCAAGATCTCCGACCCCGCGATGGTGCACCCCCTGATCGCGGTTCTCGAGAGCGAGGAGATCGGCTGGCTCGCGGCAAAGGCGCTCGTCAACGTCGGTCAACCCGCTCTGCAGCCGCTGCTCGAGTCGCTGTTCTCCGAAAATCGCAACGTGCGCCTCTACGCCACGTACGCGCTCGGCGAAATCCGCGACCCGAAGGCCGCCCGCGGTGTGCTGCGGCTGCTGGAGGACCCGGACCCGCTCGTGCTCGACACCGCCGCCGAAGCGTTGATCGCCATCGGCGAGCGCTCGGTGATCCCCGCCGTCGCCCAGTTGCTGCGCCACCCTCGGCCCCGGGTGCGCCAGCGGGCGCTCGACGTGCTCGGGAGACTCGGCGACGTCTCGCTCGGCGAAACGGTCACCTCCATGATCAACGACCCCGACCGCGAGGTCGTCAAGAGCGCGATCGCCGCTCTCGGCAACATTCAGGCCGTCACCTCGTGCGCGCTGGCCGGAAGGCTGCTCGCGCTGCCCGGCGAAGACCTGCAGGACTCCCTGCGACTGGCGTTTCTGAACATGGGCCAGCCGGCAGTGGTCTGCCTCTCGGGGGTGCTCGACAGCGCGAGCGGGGAACCGCTCACCCGCGCGATCTACCTGCTCGGCAAGCTCAAGGCGACCGACGCGGTCGAGCCGATCATCCAGCGGCTGCACGACCCGAACCCGGCGGTGCGGCGCTTCGCGGCGATCGCGCTGACCGAGATCGGCGACCCGCGCGCGGAGGAGTATCTCGTGGCCCTGCTGCGCGACAAAGACCCGGCGCTGCGCACCTACGCCGCGGTCGGCCTGATGAGCATCGGCGGCCGGATCTCAATCCGGCTGCTGCTCGCCTCGCTCAACGACCCGGAGACCCGCTGGCTGGCCGTGCGGATTCTCGACAAGATCGGCAACCGCGACGTCGACAGTCTGATCGCCGCCCTCAAGGACGAGCGCACGGGCTGGTACGCCGAGCAGGCGCTGACGCGCCTCGACGGCAATGTTCTCCCGCAACTCGAGGAGCGCCTCAAGGGGCCGGACCAGGCGATCCGCGAGGGCGTCGCCCGCGTCATGGGCGAGGTGCGCGACCGGCGGGCGGTGGCACCGCTGCTGGAGGCGGTTCAGAGCGCCGGGGACACGGGCCGGAACTCGGCGACGGCGCTGATCCAGATCGCCGACCCGGCGTCGGTCGAACCGTTGATCGAACTCCTCGGGAACCAGTCGGAGGAGGTGCGCCTGTACGCGGCCTACGCGCTGGGCGGGATCAAGGATCGGCGGGCGGTGCCGGCGCTCACGCGCACCCTCGCCGACACGAGCAGCAGCGTGCGCGGCATCGCGGCGCACGCCCTCGGACAGATCGGCTCGCGCGACGCGACCGGGGCGCTCGTGGCCGCCCTCGAAGACCCCTCGGCGCACGTCCGGGCCACCGCAGCCTACGCCCTCGCGCGTATCGGCGACCGCTCGGCGGTGGCGAAGCTCGAGATGCAGCTGGCGAAGGACCCGGACTTCACGTCGCGCAAAGCCGCCCAGGAGGCGCTGGACGCGCTGCAGAAGTCCGGCCGTTAGCCCAAGCAGCAGAGTTATTCGTCCTTTTTTGCCGATTGCCAGATGGCCTCCATCTGCTCGAGGGTGGCCTGCGCCGGGTCGACATTCGCTGCGCGCAGGCCCGCCTCGACCGCGCGGAAGCGCCGCTCGAACTTCGCCGACGATTTCTTCAGCGCCTCTTCGGGGTTGATTCCGGCCAGACGCGCGACGTTCGCCAGCGCGAAGAGCGCGTCCCCCATCTCTTCTTCCGCGCGCTCGGGCGTCTCCGTCTCGCGGGCGACCCGGAACTCCTCGAGTTCCTCGTGCAGCTTCTCGAGGGCGCCCTCGGGCCGCTCCCAGTCGAATCCGACCTTGGAGACTTTTTTCTGCATGCGCCAGGCCCGCTGCAGCGCCGGCAGCCGGGGGTCGACGCCCTCGACCACCGAACGGCCGGCCTTCTCGGCCTGCTTGATGCGCTCCCAGTTCGTCACCACTTCGTCGGCATCGGCCGCCGTGGCATCGCCGAAGACGTGCGGGTGGCGCCGGACGAGTTTTTCGTGGATGGCGCGCACGACGTCCCTGATCGCGAAATGGCCGGCTTCCTCGGCAACGCGGGCCTGGAAGACCACCTGCAGCAGCAGATCGCCGAGTTCCTCGCAGATCTCGCGCTGGTCGCCCTGCTCGATCGCCCCGACGACTTCGTAGGCCTCTTCGATCACGTAGGGTTTGAGCGATTCCGCGGTCTGTTTGCGGTCCCACGGGCAGCCGTCCGGGGCGCGCAGCCGCGCCATGAGTTCGACGAAGCCCGCGAAACCGTGATCGGGGGAATCTCTGTTCTCGTCATCCATGATTCGGCTATACTCCTCGTGTTGCACCCGGTGCGGGCGCGCCGGGGAGCGGCCCGGGACATTGACCAGAAACGACACCAGAGGGGATCATAGCATGAGCGACGAACGCGACAAGGAAGGGCAGCCGCAGGGCTTCAAGGTCTCCGACCGGCGCAAGCGCTACGAGGAACCAGCCGTAGAGGCCGCGGCGTCTGCTCCCGCGCCGTCGCCCGAACGGGCGCCCGAGCCGGCGCCCCCCGCGGCCCCGGCACCCGCCGAAGCTCCTGCGGAGCACGCGGACCTGGACCTGGGAGCCGATCACGGGCTCAACGAGGCCGGGGGTGCTCCCGGGGTTCCGGGGCCGGCGGACTTCCTGCAACTCATCGGCAAGCTCTACCAGGAAGGGCTGGCCTTCATGGGGCTGTTCGACGACCCGAAGACCGGGCAGTCGATGGCGAACTTCCCGATCGCCAGCTGGCACATCGACGTCCTCGGGGTACTCGAGGAGAAGACGAAGGGCAACCTGAGCGAGGAAGAAGCCAAGCTGCTCAAGGAAGCGGTCGCGAACCTGAAGGTCACCTTCGTCCGCGCCACCGGCTACATCAAGCACTGACCGTTCGCCCGGGTCACTCCGGAGGGCTTTTTCCGCCCCGGCGGCGTTGTTCCTCGCGCTGCTTGTGCGGTGTGCAGCAGCACACCTCCGCGCGCGCTTGGCCCTGCCTTGCCGGAACGAAAAAATCCGCTCCGGATTGACTCGGACAGCCTGTCACCTGAATCGATAGCCGCCGAGGGCGAGCACGCGGCTGCGGAAGCGTTCCGAGGCCGTCGTCTCCAGCAGCGCGTGCATCGCCGGCAGCGCAACATGCTCTTCCGGTATCAGCAGGTCGAACTCCTCCTCCTCGAGCGGGATGAAGTCCAGCCCCATCGTCGCTGCCGCCGAGTAGATGCCGAGCCCGCAATCCGTCAGCCTGCTCTGCACCGCCATGGCCACCGCCCAGTGCGTGTACTCCTCGCGCCGGTAGCCGCGCACCCGCTCCGGCGCGATTCCCGCCTGCCCGAGCCGGTAGTCGAGGAGCACCCGCGAGCCCGACCCCTTCTGCCGGTTCACGAAGCTCACGTCCTCCCGCCCCAGATCCCCCCAGCCGGCGATACCTTTCGGATTGCCCGGCGCGACCATCAACCCCTGCTGTCGCCAGACCAGCCCGACCTGCCGGATCGTCCGCTGGCCAAGGTGCTTGGCGACGTAGGAGCGGTTGTACGTGCCGCTCGCCGGGTCGATCAGGTGCGAGGTCGCCAGGTGGGCCACGCCGTCGCGCAGCGCGAGCAATCCCCCGAGGCTCCCGGTCGCCGAAGCCAGCAGCGTCACGCCGCGGGCGCGCAGTTCGTCCTCGAGCACGTCGATCAGCAGGTCGTGGCTGCCGATGAGCACCAGCGTGCGCTGGAGATCCGGCATGTTCCTGATGATTTCGACCGAGACCTCCGCCCCCGCTTCGAGCCCCTCCACCCCTTCGGGGATCTCGACGAGCCCCTGGGCCTTCGTCCAGGAGAAGATCGCCGCCGAACCGCGCGGGAGCGGGTAGGCGAACGTGCGCTCTCCCACGCGACCGAACCGCACCCGGACGAATTCCCGCACATCCAGGCGCGAGGGCACCGCCCGTGGCAGCTGGGCCGGGACGCGCGGGGCGACCGGCTCCGGCAGACCGAGGAGCAGGCGCACCAGCGGCGCGAGAAAGAGTCGCGCCGCGACGATGGCCGCCACCGGAAAGCCGGGCAGGCCGATGACCGGCTTGCCGCCGACGATGCCGAGAGCCGTCGGCTTGCCAGGCGCGATGTTGACGCCGTGCGCGAGCAACTCGCCCTCGAGCTCGATCGCGCGCGGCGTGAAGTCCTCCGAGCCCGCCGAGGAGCCGGCGAGCACCACGACGACGTCGCATGCCGCCGCACCCTCGCGAACTGCGGCACGCAGGCGATCGAGGTCGTCCGGCACCGCCTCCCCGATCACGGCTGCCCCGCCCGCCTCCCGGACCATGCCGGCGACGACTTCGGAGTTGAACTCGACGACCTTGCCGATCTCCAGCTCCGCACCGGGGCGGATCAACTCCGTCCCGGTCGGCAGCACGAGCACCCGCGGACGTCGCGCGACGGCGACCGCGGTCAGGCCCGCGGCCAGTAGCGACCCGATGTCGGCGGGCCCGATCAGCCAGCCCGAGGGCAGCACCATCTCGCCCGTGGCGATCTCCTGCCCGGTGACGCGCACGTGCTCCCAGGGGGCCGACGGGCCGTGGATCTCGACGCTGCCGTCCTCGCGCCAGTGCAGCTCCTCCGACGGGACCACCGCGGTGCACCCGTGCGGGATCGGATCGCCGGTGTCGACCCAGACGGCATCGCCCGGGACGGCGAGGCGCACGGGGGCTGTCTCGCTCGCGGCATAGGTGCGCTCGGCGGCGAGCGCGATCCCGTCCATTGCGGAGGAGTGATAGAACGGCGCGGGGTGGTGCGCGCCGATTGCCGCCGCCGTGACCCGCCCGAGTGCTTCCGGGGTCGGCACCGTCTCGGCGGCGCGCTGCGGCGCCAGCACGGACATCCGTTCGAAGAGCAGCCGCCGCGCCTCGTCGGCCCCGAGGCGCCGCAGGTAGCGTCGGCCCCGTCCGCCCCCGTCAGCCATGGCGACTCGGACTGGGCTCTCGATTAGTGACGCGCTCAGAAAAGCCCCGGATGCAAGGCGCAGGTGGGGTCTTTATGAGTGCGTCACTCATGCGAGCAGGTCGACTTCGACAAGTTCGCCCGCCTCGAGCCCCTCGCGCTCGGGCGCCACCCGGACCATGCCGCGGCCGCGCACCATCGCGCTGACCAGGCCGGACTTGCGGAAGACCGGGACCGCTTCCATCCCCCCGGCCGCGGGGCGCAGAGCCACCTGGTAGTAGTCCTCGCGACCGGCCTGCGAGGGCAGATTGTCGGTGAGTCGCGCCAGCACCTTCACGCCCCCCTCGCCGGCCGGAATGCCGAGCAGCCGCTCGAGCAGGGGGCGCACGAGCACCAGGAAGATCACCATCGCCGAGATCGGGTGCCCGGGCAACCCGAAGACCGGCACGCCCCGGTGCGCGCCGACGACGGTCGGCTTTCCCGGGCGAACGGCGACCCCGTGGAAGAGCAGGCCCGGCTCCCCGAGGCTCTCGACGACCGCGCGGGTCAGATCGCGCGCACCCGCCGAACTACCGCCGGAGATCAGCACCAGATCGGCCACCGCCACGCCGCGCCGCACCAGCGCGAGAATTTCGCCGGCGTCGTCGCGGACACGGCCGAGCAACTGCGGGTCGCCGCCGAGGTGGCGCACCCAGGCGCCGAGAGAATACTGATTGACGTTGCGGACGCGACCGGGGCCGGGTTCCTCTTCCGCTCCAACCAGCTCATCGCCGGTGGAAATGATGGCGACTCGCGGCCGCCGGGCGACGGCGACCTGCGTGACCCCGAGGCCCGCGAGCAGACCGATGTCTGCGGGACGCAATACGTGCCCGGCCGTCAGCACCGTTTCGCCCTCGCGCACGTCCTCGCCGACGGTGACGATGTGCTCTCCCGGGGCGACCGGCCGATTGACCTCGAGAACGTCGCCGCTCTCGCGCGTGTGCTCCCACATGACGACGGCGTCGGCGCCGTGCGGCAGCATCCCGCCCGTGGCGATCCGCAGCGCGTCGCCCGGATCGACCCGCACCTCGGGCGCGGCGCCCATCAGCACGCCGCCGCGAATGGTCAGATAGGCCGGTTGCGATTCCGAAGCGCCGAAGGTGTCGGTGGCGGCGACGGCGTAGCCGTCCATGACGGCCCGGGTGAAATGCGGCACATCGACTGCCGCGCGCACATCGCCGGCGAGCGGCCGCCCGAGCGCATCGAGGATCGGAACCGTCTCGGGGAGCGCGGGACGCAGCCAGGAGAACGCGTCGAGGACCTCACGGGTCCCCGCGACCTGGAAAAAACCGGTGGCTCCGCTGCGTTCGCTCATGATTCCGGTGAGGCGCCGGTGCCGCGTCCGACAGCGGCGCGGCACCGGGCCGTCATTGCGTTGCTAGGACTTCTTCTCCTCGCCCTCGAGCTTCTTCTTCTCGGGCGTGATGTCGATCTCGTTGGCTTCCTTCATCGATTTCTTGAAGTTGCCGATCGCCTGCCCCATCCCCTTGCCGATCTCGGGGAGTTTATTGGCCCCGAAGATGACCAGGACAATGGCCAGGACGACCAGCAATTCGGTCATGCCGATACCAAACATGGTTCATCACCTCCTCTGCCAGGGTGAATCCTATCGGGTCGGCATCACCATTGCAAGTCGCCTTCAGGCCTCCAGCCGGTCACCCGGCGGCGGGAGGGGATCAACCCCTCCCCTACCACGGGCCGGGAACCGGACGTTCGTAGAGGCGGGAGCCAGACGTTCGCGGGGGCGGGAACCGAACGCTCGTAGGGGCGGGATTCATTCCCGCCCGGCCCGGTGAAACGGGACCGTGCTGCCCACGGGCAGTCACGCGCGGGATTTTTCGTCCTGGCGAGGCAGCCGTGCAGCGCGCACCGCAACGCCGGGAACGTGCTGCCCGAGTCGGCAGGGAGCGTCCTGATGCGTTCCGGCAAGGCAGCGGGAAGGGTGCGCGGAGGTGTGCTGGTGCACACCGCACAAGCAGCCCGACCCGCAACGCCGCCGGGGCGCGTCAGGGCCTCCCTGCCGACCCGGGCTAACGGTCTTCCCCGCGGGAGGCGACGGTGAGGTCGCGGAGGCCGAGGTGCTCGCGCGCGGCGTACCAGAAGCCGGGCGCAAGGACCGCGATGAAGAGCCCCGCGTGAATCAGCAGTGCCAGCGAGATGGCGACGGCCTCCGGGACGCCGTAAACCCCGAGCGCCACGACGTGCGCGTACTGGAAGGGCCCGACGAAGCCGGGCGTCGGGATCAGTACGCCGAACCCCTGGAGAACAATCAGGAAAATCGGCGCGTACCCGGGAAGGTCAAGGCCGATGGCGCGCATCATCAGCGCGTTGGCCAGTGACCCCCAGCCCCAGATCAGCAGTGAGAAGAGGACCGTGCCGGCAACCGCCCTCCAGGAACGCAACACGCCGAGTCCCTCGCAGAAACGCTCGACCAGGTGCACCACGCGGGCGAGCAACGGGCGGCGCAGGACGACCGGGTGGCGGGAGAGGAATACGGCGAGTGCTTGCCGGTGGTGGCTCAGCAGGATCAGCACGGTGAGAATCGCCACATAGACGACGGGCAGCAGCAGGGCAGCCCAGCGAATCCTGGCCAGGAGCGCCGGATCCCCCGCGCCGAGCAGGAAGGGGGCGGGCGCGAGCAGACAGATGATCGCCAGGCCGTCGAAGAGCCGCTCGACGACCACGGTGGCAAACACCGCGCTCGTGCTCACGTTCTCGCGGCGGCTGAAGAGCCAGGCGCGGACGAACTCGCCGGCGCGCCCGGGAAGCAGGAAGTTGACCATGAAGCCGATCGCGAGGGGCGGCAGCATCCGGCTCACCGGCACCTCGGCCAGGGGTCGCACGAGGAGCCGCCAACGCAGCGCCCGCAGTCCGAGGCTGCCGATGTGCATCAGGCAGAAGAGCACGAACGCCGGCAGACTCACGCGACGCAGGGTCTCCGTCATCTCGCTGAAGTGCACGTTGCGCAGGGCCAGCCAGAGAAAGAAGGCGCCGAGCGCGACCCCGGCCGCGAGGCGCTTGATCACCGGGAGGACCGGAAGTGGCGCTCCGCGCGCGCGATGTCCTGGCGGATCTGCCGGGCGAGAGCCTGAGCGTTCGGAAAGCGGGTTTCCTGCCGCAGGTAGCGCTCGAAGAAGACCCGCACCCGACGCCCGTAGAGGTCCCCGGAGAAGTCGAGGAAGTGGACCTCGAGGCGGCGCTCGCCGGGGCCGAAGGTCGGCGACGTCCCGAGATTGACGATGGTCGGCAGCGCTGCGCCGCCGTCGATGGCGGCCCGCGCGAGATAGACGCCGTCCGGGGGGAGCAGCTTCCCCGGAAGGCGCAGGTTCGCCGTCGGCGCCCCGAGGTCGCGGCCGCGACTCAACCCGTGATCGACCTCACCCTCGATGCTGTAGGGCCGGCCGAGCAGCGCGGCGGCCAACCGCATCTCGCCGGCGGCGACGACACGGCGAACGCGCGTGGAGGAGACCGGCTCGCCGGCAACCGTCGCCTGCGGCACGGCGCGGAAGCCGAAGCCGAACTTGCCCCCCCAGCGGCGGAGCATCTGCGTGTCGCCGCCGCGGTTGCGGCCGAAGCGGAAATTCTCCCCCGCGAGGACCATCCGCGCGCCGATGCGTCCCCCGAGGAAGTCGCGGGCGAACTCCAGCGCCGTAAGGCGGGCGAACGCGGGCGTGAACTCCAGATAGAGCAGACAGTCGATCCCCGCCGCCTCGATGGCGGCCGTCTTCTCCTCGATCGTCGTGAGCACCGGCGGGACCTGGTGCGGCCGCAGCAGGCTGTCGGGGTGGACGTCGAACGTCACCGCCATCGACGGCGCGCCGTCGCGGTGCGACAACCGGCGCACGGCGGCAAGCAACTTGGCGTGCCCGCGGTGGACGCCGTCGAACTTGCCGAGCGCCACGACCGGGCGGGCGCACTGCGCCGGGATTTCGCGCACGTCGCGAGTCACGATCATCGGCGACGCCCTCTCAATCCTTCCCGCCGAAGTGCCCGAAGGCGATGAGCGCCGCCGAGACGACCGTCACCGCGAGACCGAACTCCAGGGTTTCGCGGGCGTCCTTCCACTCGGCGAGGTGCGAGAGAAAGTTCACGGCCAGCACCAGCACGATGACGCTCGCCAGTTTGGCCTTGAGATCGTGGAGCGAGCGCACCTCGAGCCACGCGGGCATCGCGATGTCCTCGATGAAGAGTTCGTAGAGACCGATGGCGAAAATCAGCAGCGCGGTGGCGATCAGGAAGGCGTCCATCAACTCGATGAACTTGATCGCCCCAAGCGGGTCCTTGCCGCCGCTCTCGAAGAGAAAGCCGATCGCGTGCCAGGTCTTGAAGGCACCCCACCCGAAGGCGCCGAGCGCCGCCGCCAGGGAGGCGAGCACGGCGATCACCACCAGATAGCGGCTCTTTTCCAGCAGGGTTTTCAACATGGGACGTCAGTATAGCATCCCCTCGCCCCGAAGCGCCTACGGTCTCGTGCAGTCGGGTCCGATGGCGCTCCAGTCTGCGGCCAGATAGTGCGCCCAGCCGCGGCAGCCGCCCCGGCAGGTCGGCTCGACCGGGCAGGCGGCGCACTTCGGTGGCATGCGGGCGATCCCTTCGCGCAGCGCCGCGAGCAACGGACCCGCCCAGGCCTCCGTGATGGCCCCGGTGCCCACGCGTGCCAGCGGGACGGGCAGCGAGGCGCACGGGTAAAGGACCCCCGCGGGATCGATGTACGCCAGCGCGCCGCCGGCCTGGCACCCGGCGCCCGGCGATCCTTCGCCGTGCGGTTGCACGCCGGCCTCGCGCAGCGCCTGGCACAGACCATAGTGATGCACGCGCAGATCGATAGCGGGACGGCCCTGGAGCGCGGCGACGATCCGGCCGGCCAGCCTCGTGAGCTGATCGATGTCCGGGGTCGCCTGCCCGGCGTCGCGCAGCACTTCCCCGAAAAGCGGCAGATTCGGTAGCGAGATCGCCGTGGCGCCGGCAGCCACCGCGCGCTCGATTCCCGAGGCCACCGCCTCGAAGTTGCCGGCAGTGAGATAGAATCGCTGTGCCGGCCACGCTTCGAGCCCCGGGGGAATCGCTCCGGCGCCCGGAGTCGCATCCAACCAGACCTCCTCGGCCCCCAGTGCCTCGCACAGCCTTCCATCGGCGAGGAGCGCGGCGGCGGCCGGCGACAACACGAGGGAGAGGCTCCCTTCGAACCCCGCCAGAGCCGCAGCCAATTCGCCCGAGAGCAGGTCCTGCGGGTCCGGGTACCCGATTTCGAGCATCAGGACGCGGGAGCCGACGATCTCGGCGCCGATCGCCCGGACCAACTCCGGCTCCGGCCGGCCGGGCGGCGCGCCGGCGTGCGCGATCGGCGGCCAGGCCCAATCCCAGGTCAGCCGCAGCGGCGCGGCGAACTTCTTCACCCGCAGGGGTTCTCCCAGCAGTGCGGGTCGGGGGCGTTGAGGTCGCCACTGACGGCGAAAGCCCGCGCGGTGCAGCCGCCCAGGCACGCGGCATAGTGGCCGCAGGCGGTGCACTTGCCCTTCGCGGTCTTGTGGCGCATCTGCTCGAGCACCGGCGACTCGCGCCAGAGCGTCGGCAGATCGTCGCGCAGGATATTGCCCAGCACGAGCGGAATGAACCCGCAGGGGGTGATGTCGCCGTTCGGGCGCAGGTGCAGCGAGAGCTTGCCGCAGGTCGACCCCGGGATGCCGTGTTCGGCGTCGCGGGCGCCCAGCGAGGCGAGGATCGGGTCGTCGAAGGAGATCTCCGGGTAGGACGGGTTCGCCGCGAACGCGAGCGCCTCGCGGTAGAAGTCGCGCCATTCGAGCGGCTCCAGATCCAGCTCGAAGCGGTGCTCCATCCCCTTGCCGCTGCACTTGAAGTTATGCAGGTAGACCTGGGCCGCGCCGAGGCGCTTGGCCAGTTCGAGCAGCGGCGTGAGTTCCTGGTGGTTGATCCGGCAGACAACCGTCGAGATCGTCAGCTTGACCCCGGCGCGCACCAGGTGCCCGGCGGCGGCGACGACCCGGTCGAAGCTCCCCGGCCGGTTGCGGAAGCGGTCGTGCACCTCCGGGCGATGGCTGTCGAGCGAGAGGCCGACGCTCACGAAGCCGGCGTCCCGCAACCCCGCCGCGGCGGCCTCGTCAAGCAGCCAGCCGTTGGAGTTCATCGAGAGCGAGAGACCCTGCGCGCTCAGCTCCCGGGAAACGGGCAGCAGGTCGCGGCGCAGCAGCGGTTCGCCGCCGCCGAAATTGGCGAAAAGCACGCCGGCCCTGGCGAGGCGGCGGCCGGCCTCGAGCACCTGGTCGGCCGGCAGCTCTTCCGCCTTCTCGAAGCGCGAATAGCAGTGCTCACAGCTGAAGTTGCAGCTGTAGTTCAAGCTCCAGTTCACCAGCAGCGGCGCCGAGTAGATCTTGTCCGGCGCGCTCACGCCGGCACCACCCAGCCGCGGGCGACGAGGTCCGCGAGGAATTCGCCGACGTCGCTCTCGAGTTCTTCCCGTCCGACCTCGAAACGCGGGAGCAGCTCCTCGACGATCGCGCCGACGTCGCGGGTGCCGTCGCAGAGTTTCCAGATTTCGCCGCCGAGGATGTTGAGTTCGGTGATCCGTCCGCGTTCGACAACGAGCAGCGTCCCGTCCCCGCCCGCATCGCGGCCCTCCTCGAGCGCGGCAAGCGCGTCGCGTGCCGCCTCAGGCTCTTCCCGCCAGGGGAGTCCCGGACGTCGCCGGTAGCGTTCACTCATTTCCATGGTCCCGATCGCCCTTTCCTGTCCCTGGGGGGGCGGCCTTCAGTTCCGCCCCGCCGCGCGGCGCGGGCGCGGGCGGATCATACCGCACCCGGCCGAGGTATTCGACATCCTCGCGGTCGAAGATCAGCCGCTCGATCGCTTCGCGCCGGTCGGTGCCCCACCAGTTGTCGCGTGCGTCCACATCGGCGGCCTGCGACTCGCCGAGCTTGAGGTGATAGTCGATGCTCATGAAAAAGTTGTTTCCGGTCACGACGCTTCGGGGCGAGCCCTCGCGCACGAAAACCGCGGTGGCGTTACCCTCGAATTCATTCGCCTCCACCACCGGGCTGCTCTCGAAGTAGCGGATTGCGGTTCCGTTGCCGACGAACCGATTGCGACGAATCGCGACCGGGTCGCCGGTAAACCTGACCGCGATGCCATTGCGCTCGAAGCGGCAGCCCTCTATCGACAGCGGCGTCCGATGCGCGTGTACCGCCTGCTGGGCGTCGACGAAGCGGCTCCAGGCGAAATCCGCCCGTGCCGCGTCCTCGATCAGGATCTCGTTCCAGCCCGGGGTTGCCCCTTCACGCTCTGCCGCGAAGAGGATCGGGGCGGCAGCCGTGCCGATGGCGCGCACGACCCCCTTGACCGTGATCCGGGCGTCGCCCGCGCCGTCCCCATCGTCATCCCGAAATGCGAACACCACCTCGGTCCCGGGCCGGATGACGAGCCGCTCGCCGGTGCCGATCAAGACGTCCTCCCGGACCAGGACCCGGCCTTGCCAGACGATCTCGCGCTCGATCGGACGGCCGCCGTGGGCGCATCCGGTCCCCGCCAGCACAACTGCGGTCAAGGCGACGGCACCTAGCGCGGCCGATCGTACCTTCACCCCGGCAGACTGCTCAGAAGGGTTCAGCTGCAAGGCGCGCGACGAGCGCATGCCGAGACGTACGAGCGTACGTCGCAGGCAGGCACGAGGAGCGCAA
>JANOHV010000029.1:0-6286 GCA_031406795.1 Candidatus Rokuibacteriota bacterium | reverse complement strand
ATACATGGACATGATCGAGGCCGGGATCATCGACCCGACCAAGGTCACCCGGACTGCTCTGCAGAACGCGGCGTCGATCGCCGGCCTGATGATCACGACCGAGTGCGTGATCGCCGACAAGCCCGAGGACGACAAGAAGGGCGGCGGCATGGGCGGCATGGGCGGCGGGGATAGGTACTAAACCGTCAAGCGTGGCGGGCCGGGGTCAACCCCGCCCCTACGACGGATCGGGCGGAAGCAACCCCGCACGATTCACGACGGTAAAATACGCGGGGCATTATCCGCGTGGTCGACGATGGTCATGGTGTAGGGGAGGGGTTCACCCCCTCCCGATGTTCAGGGGCGGGTTCCCGGAAACGGGGACCCGCCCTTCGTGTTGGGTCCCCCGGAGCCGCCTCGGTCTCCAGCCTGGTCCCGGAGGCTTCCCCCGGACGGGGATTCCCCCCGCGCCGACGATGACCCTGGCGCCAACGAGGATCTTTTCCCCCGCCGCGAGAAGTTGGCGTCCAAACCGCTGCTGCTCGCCGATGACGGACCGAACGGCAAGAAGCTCGCGCCGGGCCAGGTCTACCGCAAGGTCGGCGCGATGAAGCCGGCCGAGGCGGTCAAGATCATAGCTGACGACGACATGAACCTCGGGATGATCTCGAGCGTCGGCAGGAAGAAGGCCAAGAAGGGCGCCGCGCAGGCGCTCGACGATCACCAAGAGGGGACAGATTTCAAATCCTTCCCCGGGCGAAGAAGCGAATCCCCGGCGGCGACCCCGCCGGGGCGGTTCCCCCTCAGAACAGCACCCGCATCACTTTCTCCGCTTCTCCAGGCGTGCATTGAAGCCACCGCAAGCTGGGAATCACGCCGCGGTAGATCGGCTGTCGAATTCGCAAGTACGGGCTGACGCCTCCGGGGAGTGCGCCGTAAGCGGTCAACGTCACCTTTTCAGGCTGTCAACCGCCGCCGGGAGTCTGTGGCGCTGCGGGGCCCGAGGTGGTCCTCTACACCATCCCCGGGTGGGATCACCGCTGGCCGGGAGGGATCGTCACGGCAAGCCAGCCCGAAGAGCGATCCGCCCCGCGGCTCAACGCGTTTGACGCCGGCGGTCGGGACGCCGATACTCTGAGCAGGGAGGTGGTGTGCGCCGCATCGAAGAGTCGGTTATGATCGACGCCCCGCGCGAGGTCGCATGGCGGATGTTCACCGACCTGACCTGCTGGGCCGGCTGGAACAGCGTGCTCACCGAGGTCGGGACGGCGCCGGACGCCTCGCTGGCCGGGGGCGCCGGCTTCTCGTGCCGTCTGCAGTCGTTTGGTTTCGCCATCCCCTTTGCAGTGCGCATCGAACTCGTGGTGGCGCCCTCGCGGCTGCTCTGGGTCGCCGAGCGCTGGGGCGTGCGCGGGCGGCACTGGTTTCACTTCGCTGAGCAAGCGGGCGGTACGCGCTGCGACAGCGTCGAGGATCTCTCCGGCCCGACGGTTGCTCTCTCCGGGCCGTTCTTCCCGACGTGGCGTTTCCGGGAGCTGACGCGGCGGTTCCTCCTGGACCTTAAGTCCGGGGCGGAACGCCGCGCGGCGGGGAGCTAGCGGTCAAGAAAGCACGCCTGGCGCGACGGGAGTTTCCCCGGGCCGGCCGCGGTCTGTGCGAGCGCGGCGCAAATTGCCGTGTCCATGTGCGTGAGCGCTATCGGCACCAGTTCGAGAATGCGGGTGTCCCGGCAGATCACCTCGTTTTTCAGCCCCTCGACGAGCGGGTAGACGACGCCGGCGGGCACCGGGGTCACCAGATTGATCCAGTACGCCGACAACCGCGGGGTGAGCACCGGCACCGGGATGATCAGCCGGTGGAGCCCGCGAACCCGCGCATAGGTGCGCATCATCCCGCGGTAGGTGGTGATCTCGGGGCCGCCGATGTCGAGCGAGAGCCCGGCGGTCGCGGGCATCTGCAGGCAGCCGACGAGGTACCCGATCACGTCGTCGACCGCGATCGGCTGGCAGCGCGTGTCGACCCAGCGCGGGACGGTCATCACCGGCAGGCGCTCGACGAGGTAGCGCAGCAACTCGAAGGACGCGCCGCCGGCGCCGATGATGACCGCGGCGCGCAGCGCGGTCGTCGCCACGTCCGGATCGGACTGCAGGATGCGCGCCACCTCGAGCCGGCTGGCGAGGTGATGCGAGAGCTTGTCGCCCGTCTCGCCGAGCCCCCCGAGGTAGATGATGCGGGCGACCCCGGCAGCTTTCGCGGCGGCGAGGAAATTCGTCGCGGCACGACGGTCCCGATCGGCGAAAGCGTCGATCTCGCCGATCGTCCGGCCGCCCATCGAGTGCACGAGATAGTACGCCGCGTCCATCCCCGCGAGCGCCGCCGGCAGCGAGGATGCGTCGAGCAGATCGGCTGCGACGACCTCCGGCGTCCGGGAGAGCGGTTGACGAACGACAAGCGTCTCGCCGGTGCGCACCAGACAGCGAACGGAGAAACCTGCGGCGTCGAGCGCCGGGAGGAGCCGGCCGCCGATGAAGCCGGTCGCCCCGGTCAGCAGCACGCGCATTGGTCGCCCGGCTTGTTCAGACATGGTTGCGCAGCATCAGTTCGCGCGGCTGCAGGTGCAGGTAGTGCTGGCGCGCCAGCCAGGGCTCGCCGTGGACACGCGTGTAGTGCGCGAGCAGCGTCACCGGGACGACCATCGGGATCAGCCCGCGGCGGTGGGACTCGATCGCCTCGCCAAGTTCGACCTTCTCGTCCGGCGACAACAGGCGCTTGAAATAGCCCGCGGCGTGCTGCAGCACGTTCGCGTGCTTGGCGGCCGTCGCGACCAGCCTCAGCCCCTCCAGAAGGGTGGCCAGATAGGCGTCCAGCAGCGCCGCGGGCGGACGCCGCCCCTGCGCGCCCGCGTCTGCCGCGAGCTTCCCGAGCGCAGCGTAGTGCTTCGGACTGTGGGCCAGCACGATGAGTTTGTGCTCCGTGTGGAAGGCCACGAAACCGCCGGCGGTGCCGTCGTCGCGACAGTAGCGCTTCCAGCGCGACATGACGAAGAGCCGTTCGATGAAGCCCTCGCGCAGCTGCGGGTCGTTCAGCCGCCCCTCGTCCTCGACCGGCAGCAGCGGGAAGCGCTCGATGAACGCGCGTGCGAAGATGCCGACGCCGGCGGGCTTGGGGACGCCGCCTTCGGGCGGGTAGACCTTTATTTGCCGCATCCCGGAACTGGGCGAGCGGCTCTTGAAGACGAAACCGCAGAGGTCCTCGCGCTCCAGCGCGTCGAGCCGCCGCGCGGCCCACGCCTTCATCCCGGCGGTGTGGTCGACGGCGGTTCGCGCGGTCACAAGCCGCGGGTCGCGCGGGTCGCCGACGAGACGCAGCGCCTCGCGCGGGACCGTCAGCCCGCACTCGATCTCCGGGCAGACCGGGACCCAGTCGACGAAGGCGCCGAGGGTGTCGCGAAGATAGAGGTCCAGCTTGTGCCCACCGTCGAAGCGGACCGGGTTGCCAAGCAGGCAGGAACTGATGCCGACGCGGATCGCGCTCTCGACCATGGCGTTCACCCGGGCAGGATACCACGGACGTCGCCCGTGTCCGGGGCCCACCCCTACCCCTGCGTCCGCCCCGCCCCGATCAGCGGCAGAACCTCTTCAACGGCGAAGGTGACGAGGTACTTCGGCCCCTTCGCGCTGTCTTCCTCGGCGCTCAGGTGCCGCCGCGTCATCGACGCGATCAGCGCGTGGTCCGTTTCCTCTTTCAGCTTTCTCAGGAAGAGGCGCACGCCGCCGAGCGCGGAACCCTCCTCGATGAAAAGGTATGCGGCATAGGCGTTCTGGCTCACGTTGTGGTGCGTCAGCCGCTCGCGCATCACGAACGCGACGGTGCCGTCGTCGAAGACGTGCGGCCGGGAGTAGACGGCGGCGTCCACCCGCCCCTCGCCGTCGGCGGTCGAAAGAACACCGATCCCATGCTGCGCCGCAAAATAGTCCTTGAGGTTCATGTGCGCCTCTCCCGGTTGGATTCCCGACCTTCTGCTCACCTGCGTACGTTCATAGTAGCAGGAGTGCGCGGCGCGGGCCAAAGCGGCGCGGGCAACTCACCCGCCTTGACTTCGGGACATGCCCGCCCGACAATCCCGAAACAACCCCGACAACCGATCGGAGGAATCTGTGAAAATCGCCGCTGTTCTTCTGGGTACAACCGCGCTCCTCTGCGCGGGACTGGTCGGCCAGGCGCGGGCCGAGTTCGTGCTGAACCTGCAGGGCGCGGTGGTATTCACCGGCTACAACGACATCCACATACCCGGCAGCGGGGGCACGGACATCTCCTTCTCCGACGATCTCGCCGCGGATACGGCGTTCAGCGGGCGCGTCGAAATCGGCTACCTCCTCGGGAAGCGCAACTACCTCGGGATCATGGCGTCGCCGCTCAGCGTCGACTCCCATGGGAGGGTCGACCACGATGTCGACTTCGCCGGCACGCGCTTCCCGGCGGGGACGCAGCTCGACGGCAGCTTCCGCTTCGACTCCTACCGGCTCACCTGGCGCTACAAGTTTTCACCCTGGGAGAGCTTCGACCTCTGGCTGGGCCTGACGGCCAAGATTCGGGACGCAGCCATCTCGCTCGAAGGAGGCGGACTGCGGGCCGAGAAAACCAACACGGGTGTCGTGCCGCTGATCAATTTCGTGGCGGAATGGCGGGTTGCGCCTCCCTGGTCGCTCCGACTGGTCGGGGATGCCCTCGGGGCGTCACAAGGGCGGGCCGAGGACGTCCTGTTCGCCGTGGTGCTCGACATCGGCACGTCGACGAAGCTCTTCGCGGGCTACCGGATTCTCGAGGGCGGGGCCGACAACGACGAGGTCTACACCTTCTCGCTCTTCCACTACCCGGTCGCGGGAGTGGAAACCCGGTTCTAGCGGCTGTGCAGAGATCACTCCGCATTGCGTGCTTGTCGCTGTCTGCAAACCTGAGACCGGGGGCTGCCAAGGCGATCGAAGAGGCGCCATACAACGTGGTGACCAAGGACGGGGCGTTCGAGATCCGCGACTACGCGCCCCACGTCGTGGCCGAAACGCTGGTGGAGGGCACCCTCGAGGAGGCAGGCAACAAGGCGTTTGACAAGCTCTTCCGCTACATCTCCGGCGGCAATCGCTCGCGCGAGAAAAAGGAGATCTCGCAGGTCGGCTCGATCTCGGCGAACAACGACACGACGATCGGCGACATCATCGCCGAGGCGATGGAGAAGGTCGGCAAGGATGGCGTGATCACGGTCGAAGAGGCCAAGGGCACGGAGACCAACCTCGAAGTGGTCGAGGGGATGCAGTTCGACCGCGGCTACCTGAGCCCCTACTTCGTGACCAAGCCCGAGCGGATGGAGGCGATCCTCGAGGACTGCTACATCCTGATCAACGAGAAGAAGATCTCCTCGATGAAGGACCTGCTGCCGATCCTCGAGCAGATCGCGAAGATGGGCAAGCCGCTGCTGATCCTGGCCGAGGAGGTCGAGGGTGAGGCGCTGGCGACGCTGGTGGTCAACAAGCTGCGCGGCACGCTCAACGCCGCGGCGGTCAAGGCCCCCGGCTTCGGCGATCGCCGCAAGTCGATGCTCGAGGACATCGCGATTCTCACCGGCGGCAAGCTGATCACCGAGGATCTGGGGATCAAGCTCGAGAACGTCAAGCTGGCCGATCTGGGCCGCGCCAAGCGCATCACGATCGACAAGGACAACACGACGATCGTCGAAGGCTACGGCAAGCCCTCCGAGATCGAGGGCCGCGTCAAGGTCATCCGCGCCCAGGTCGAGGAGAGCACCTCGGACTACGACAAGGAGAAGCTCCAGGAGCGTCTCGCGAAGCTGGTCGGCGGCGTGGCGGTGATCAACGTCGGCGCCTCGACCGAGACCGAGATGAAGGAAAAGAAGGCCCGCGTCGAGGATGCGCTCAATGCGACCCGTGCGGCCGTCGAAGAGGGCATCGTCCCGGGCGGCGGCGTGGCGCTGCTGCGCTGTGTTGCGGCGCTCGATGAGCTCAAGCTCGAGGGCGACCAGGCGGTCGGCGTGCAGATCGTCAAGCGCGCGCTCGAGGAGCCGATCCGGCAGATCGTGATCAACGCCGGTGTCGAGGGTGCGGTGATCGTGATGGAAGTGAAGAAGAACAAGAAGATCGCATACGGCTTCAATGCGGCGACCGAGGAATACATGGACATGATCGAGGCCGGGATCATCGACCCGACCAAGGTCACCCGGACTGCTCTGCAGAACGCGGCGTCGATCGCCGGCCTGATGATCACGACCGAGTGCGTGATCGCCGACAAGCCCGAG
>JANOHV010000026.1:0-7119 GCA_031406795.1 Candidatus Rokuibacteriota bacterium | reverse complement strand
GCGACGGGGATGATCCGTCCGCGGCAGCCCGTGGCGACTTCGGTGGCCACCGCGTCGGCGGCATTCACCGCGAGAAAGCCGTTGCCCGGCACGAGGTTCACCAGCCGCCGGAAAGCCAGCGTGTAGTCCTCCATCGAGGCGAAGATGTCCGCGTGATCGAACTCGATGTTCGCCAGCACCACGTTGTGCGGCCGGTACGCGAGGAACTTCGAGCGCTTGTCGAAGAACGCCGTGTCGTACTCGTCCCCCTCGATCACGAAGTCCTGGCCGCTCCCGAGCTGGTAACCGCCGCCGAAATTCAGCGCGATCCCCCCGGCGAGGAACGTCGGCGAGCGGCCGGCCGACTCGAGCAGCCAGGCCAGCAGCGTCGTGATGGTCGTCTTGCCGTGCGTGCCGCAAACCGCCGTCACGCGCCGTCCCGGGAAGAAGCGCTCGCGCAGAAAGTCGGGAAGCGAGCAATAGCGCAGCCGCCGGTCGAGAAGCGCCTCCACTTCGGGGTTGCCGCGCGAGAGGGCATTGCCGACAACCACGAGGTCCGGCGGCGGCTCGAGGTTCTCGGGCCGGTACCCGTCGAGCACCGCGAGGCCTTTGGCGCGCAGAAAATCGCTCATCGGTGGAAAGACGCCCGCATCCGAGCCGGAGACGGCATAGCCGGCGTCGGCGGCCAGCGCGGCCGCGGTCGCCATGCCGGCGCCGCCGATCCCGATGAAGTGGACGCGCAAGGGCTGTTGGTGCATCGCGGTGGGGATTCTCTGCGGGGGGACGCCGGATGTCAATTCCGTCAGGGGAAGAACCGGCTGGTGGCGAAGGATTGCGGCGGCGCGGGCAGGTAGTAGGCATCGCGGTCCCGGGTCAGCACGACGATCGACACCGTGTGCGAGCCCGGACCGATCTCGGCGATGGGGATCAACCGGGTAAAGACGCAGTCCGGGCACGAACCCGCCCCGCTCCCGCTGTCCGCCGGCAGTCCGTAAACGGCGGGGAAGAGCTTCCCGTCGATCATCACGAAAACCCCTCCGGCGGGCTTCGTGACCGCGCCGTCGGTCGCCCAGCCGTCGACCCTGAGGTGGGTGGCATTCGTCGTCTCGTTCAGACTGACCCGCTTCGGACGCGTGATGCTGAAGGAAGACGGGGTCTGCGATTGCAGGGGCCGCAGCCGGGAGAGCGGGGACGGCGAGCGGAGCGACGTGCTCTTGTGCAGGACCATCCCCGGGTGGAAGAGCGGCACGACGGGTATGGAGAAATCCGACCCTGCCGGGAGCGACCGGAACACCGCCGCCTGATCCGCCCAGCGGATGTCGGGTTGCCGGGGATGGCTGAAATCCGCGGGTATCCCGACGACTACGGCAACCCCGAGAAGCAGCAGTCCGATCACCCGCAGCGGCGGGGCGCAGCGGGCCAGGTGCAACGATGTCAGCAGTACGAACAGGCAGGCGAACAGGAAATAGCGGGAACCGGACCGGGGGTTGAGCCAGATTCTCGGGTCATTCAGCGGGAAGACGCACCACAACGCAATGGACAGAGCGCCCAGATAGAGCAGCAGCAGCAGCGGCCGGACCCGATCCCGGATGGCGACGAAGGCAAGAAAAGCGAGCCCCAGAATACCCAGTCCGTATGCGGCGGGCGGCAGGAAGTCGGCGACCCGGGAAAGACCCTCGATGCCGAGCAGGGGGTTGAAGAACGCATGCATGGAAACGACGGTCATCAGTTCCTGGGAAGACAGGTAGCCGAAGGAGGAGGCGCCGGCGCCGACCCTCGCGCTGCTCAGGGCGACCCCCGCTTGAATCGCCGCGCCGCCCGCGATGAGCAAGGCCGGCGTCAGACGGTGATCCCGCGGCGCGCCCTTGACGGCAGCAAGAAGCCGGGGCGCGACGAGTGGCAGGAAGAGCATCGAGAACGGTCCGGTCAGGGAGAACACGAGCAGGGCCAAAGTCTCGAGTGATCGGGTCAGGGCCCCCGCGGCCGGTGAGACGACGAGCATGCAGACGCAGGCCAGGGCCAGATGCCAGTGGGCGTTGGCCAGGTTCACGTGGGTCTCGTACGACGCCGGCACCGCGACATACAGCAGCGCCGCCGCGGCCCGTCCGGCGAACGACGGGATGTGTCGCCCCATGCGCGGGCCGAGCAGGTAAAGCGCCGGGAGGAGCTGGAGAAGAAAGGCGGCGATGGCGAACACCAGGGGGGCCTGCTCCAGCGGCAGCAGCAGCGACAAACCGGCCACGAATCGGGGAAACGTGTGGAGATAGCCGGAGGCGGGCTGCAGGATGGTTGCGAGGAAGCCGTGGTTGAAGGCTTCCTGGAAAAACAGGGTCCCATCTTCGGCCCAGAACCGCGGGTGCAGCAGACTCCCCGGATTTCTGAGCAGCAGCAGCGCCGCGAGCAGCGCGCCGAACAGCAGGTGTCTCGACCTGCCGGGGGTGTCCGTCCCGTTTCTGTGCATGAGTCCCGCGGATTGTCGGCGCCGGGTCTGCGGCTGTCAATCGCGGCGGAATCATGGCTTCGACCGCTGCCGGCGAGCCGCAGCTCGTCTTTGGGCGCTGCTGTCGCGCGCGGCTGCCATCCTGGTATACACTCAGAGCCCGAAATGGCAGCCGTCCACCGGCTGCCGGGGAGGAATGCTTGAGCCACTTCATAGTCGATGAGAAGAAGTGCCGCCGGGACGGGATCTGCGTCGCCGTCTGCCCGGTCGGGATCTTGACGCGCGGCGAGGATGCCCCGCCTGAGGCGATCCCGGGTTTCGCGCAGCTGTGCATCTGCTGCGGTCACTGCGTCGCGGCCTGTCCCTATGGCGCCTGTTCGCTCGACACGATGCCGGCCGAGGAGTGCCCCCCGGTCCAGCCCGAGTGGCGCCTGTCCCCCGAAGAGGTTGAACACTTTCTGCGCTCGCGCCGCTCCGTCCGTGTCTTCAAGGATGTCGCGGTGGGGGAGGGGCGCCTCGCGCGGCTGATCCGCACCGCGCGCTATGCGCCCTCGGGGCGCAACAGCCAGCCGGTGCGCTGGCTGGTGATCTCGGGGCGCGAGCCGGTGCGCGCGCTCGCCGGGCACGTGATCGACTGGATGCGCTCGATCTGCGCCGCGCGACCGGAGGTCGGACGCGCGCTCGCGCTCGATCGCCTCGTCGACGCCTGGGATGCCGGTGGCGACATGATCTGCCGCGCCGCGCCGCACCTGATCGTGGCTCACGCACCCAAGGACGATGTCACGGCCCCGAGCGCCTGCACGCTGGCGCTCGCGTACCTCGAACTGGCGGCGCCCTCGCACGGCCTGGGCGCCTGCTGGGCCGGGTATCTGCACCGCGCGGCGTTGCACTGGCCGCCGCTGCAGCAGGCGCTGGCGCTTCCCGCGGGCGACGTCTTCAACGGCGCGCTGCTGGTCGGCGAGCCACGGTATCGGTACCATCGTCTCCCGGCCCGGCGCGAGCCGGCAATCACCTGGCGGTAAATGGAAAGGAGTTGCTCGTGAACGCGATGCACGAAGTCGACTACAAGATTTACGGCGAGGATCTGCAATACGTCGAGATCGAACTCGATCCTCAGGAGGCGGTCGTCGCCGAGGCGGGCGGGATGATGTACCTGGAGGACGGCGTCGAGATGGAGACATCTTCGGCGACGGCTCGGCGCAGCAGCAGGGCGGCGGCTTCATGGGCGCGCTGATGGGCGCCGGCAAGCGCCTGCTGACCGGCGAGTCGCTCTTCATGACCGTCTTCCAGAACCGCGCCGCCGGCAAGCGCCGCGTCGCCTTCGGCGCGCCGTACCCGGGACGCATCGTCCCGGTGCACCTCGCCGATCTCGGCGGGGAGCTGATCGTGCAGAAAGACGCCTTTCTCGCGGCCGCCAAGGGCGTGAGTATCGGCATCGCCTTCCAACGGAAGCTCGGGATCGGACTCTTCGGCGGCGAGGGCTTCATCATGCAGCGGCTTCAGGGCGACGGCTGGGCCTTCATTCACGCCGGGGGGATGCTGATGGAGCGCCAGTTGAACGCGGGCGAGAATCTGCGCGTCGACACCGGCTGCATCGTCGGCTTCCAGCCCTCGGTTGCCTACGACATCCAGATGGTCAGAGGCGTCAAGTCGGCGATCTTCGGCGGCGAGGGGCTCTTCTTCGCGACGCTCACGGGTCCCGGGAAGATCTGGCTGCAATCTCTACCCCTCTCGCGGATGGCGAACCGGATCGTCGCGGCGGTGCCGGGGGTTGTGCGCGGCGGGCGCGAGGAGGGTTCGGTCCTCGGCGGACTCGGCAGCCTTCTCGGAGGCGACCGCTGACGTTTCGCTTGCTTTTTTCCTGTCGATCCCTATATTTAGCCCCGGCGCGGCAAGCGGGGAGGACAGGCCAGGGGTGTTTTCAGAGGACCTACTCGAGCAGGTCAGGGGTGCAAATCCCATTTACGACGTCGTTTCCGACTACGTCTCCCTGAAAAAGAGCGGCCGCAACTACCTGGGTCTGTGTCCCTTTCACGGCGAGAAGACGCCGTCCTTCACGGTGAATCAGGAGCGACAGATTTTCCACTGTTTTGGCTGTGGCGAGGGCGGCAATGTCATTGGTTTTGTCATGAAGCGCGAGGGGTTGAGCTTTCCCGAGGCCGTGCGTTTTCTCGCGGCGCGCCGGGGGATCTCCCTTCCCGAGTACGCGCCCGGCCGGCCCGAGGAAAAGGGCCTCAAGGAGCGTCTGCTCGAGGCGAACGCCGCTGCAGCCGGCCTGTTCAAGGTCAATCTCCTCGGCCCCCCGGGCCGCCAGGCGCTCGCCTATCTCGAACGCCGTTCGATAACCGTCGCCACTCGCGAAGAGTTCGGCATCGGCTGGGCGGTTCCCGGCCGCGACACCCTCGGCCGCGACTTGATCACGAAGGGGTTTACCCAGCAGGAGCTGCTCCAGGCCGGGCTCTCGGCCCAGCGCGAAACGGGAGGCGCCGTCGACCGCTTCCGCGCGCGGGTGGTCTTCCCGATCCACGATGTCGCCGGCCGGGTGGTGGCCTTCGGCGGGCGCCTGCTCGCGGAGGGCGAGCCGAAATACCTCAATTCGCCCGAGACGCCGCTGTACCACAAGAGCAATGTCCTCTACGGGCTGCATCGGGCCAAGGATGTCATTCGCCGCGAGGGCGTCGGCCTCATCGTCGAGGGTTACTTCGATCTGATCACCGCCGTCCAGGCGGGTGTGACGAATGTGGTCGCGACCTCCGGCACCGCGCTCACCGATGGGCACGCCGCGCTGATGCGCCGGTTCGCCGAGCGCTGGGTGGTCGTCTTCGACGGCGACGCCGCCGGCATCCGCGCCGCCAAGCGCAGCCTCGAGGTGTTCGTCACCAACGGGCTGTTCGCCCGGGGGGTGCAGCTGCCGGATGGCGCCGACCCCGACAGTTTCATCCGCGCGCAGGGGGTGGCGGCATTCCGCGGGCTGGTGGCGGAGGCCGAGGACCTGATGGATTTCTTCCTGCGGCGCACGGTCCAGGAGCACCGCCTCGACACCATCGAGGGGAAGGTCGCGGCCGTCCGCGAAACGGTGCCCCTGCTCGCGAAGGTGCGCGATCGCGTGGCGCAGGCCGACTATCTCGCCCGTTCGGCACAGCGCCTCGGCGTCAAGGAAGAGGTCCTCTGGTCGGAAGTGCGCGGGCTCGGGGGCAAGGGCGACGCGGGACCGGCAGCCGGTGCCGCCGCCCCGCCGCCCCGGCCGGCGGCGGAGCGTCCGCGCGCCGAGGAGACTTGGCTCGTGCAGGCCCTGCTCGCGCACCCGGCGCTGGCGAGCGAACTTCGCGGGAGCATCGACCTCCAGGAGATCGAGAACGAGGACTGCCGCGCCATTGTGGCTCAGATCATCGCGCTGCTCGATCGCGGCGGCGCGGAGGGCCTCGCCGGGCGGCTGCAGTTCGACAACGAGCGGCAGACGCGGCTGGCCACAGCCCTGCTGGCGGACCCGGGCCCCATGGCCGAGGACGAAGATGCGCGGCGCGCGGCGCGGGAGTGCCTCGCGTGCATCCGCAAGCGCCGCCAGGACCGCGAGAGCCGCCTGGTGCAGCAGCAGTTGTGCAGTCCCGAGGCTGCAGCCAACCCCGAACTGGTCAAGCGGCTGCTCACGATCAAGCAGGGCCTGCGCACGCCCGGCACGGTCTGATCGGGACAACCGAGAGAAACGCAAGGTCTGACAAGACGCTGAGAAGGGCGGCGGCGAAGCCGCGAGCTTTCACGGAAAGGACGACGGAATGCAGAAGAAGGAAGGGTCGGACCAGGTCAAGCAGCTGATCGACATCGGCAAGGAGAAGGGCTTCCTGACCTATGACGAGGTCAACGACATGCTGCCGCCGGAGGTGATCAACGGTGACCAGATCGACAACATCGTCGTCATGTTCGGCGAAGAGGACATCGAGCTGATCGACTCCTCGGAGGCTGCGCACTTCCGGCGGCTGCGGCTGCGCGGCGAGAAGGACGAGGCCGCGACCGACGACGAGGGACCTGAGTTGGACCTGACTCCCGGAGCCATCGGCAAGACCGACGACCCGGTGCGGATGTACCTGCGCGAGATGGGCACCGTGCCGCTGCTCACCCGCGAGGGCGAAGTCGAGATCGCCAAACGCATCGAGGAGGGTCGCAAGACCGTGCTCGACATCATCTCCCAGCTGCCCTGCGTGCTCGCCGAGGTCATGGCGTGGCGCGGGCGCCTCGACGCCGACCAGATCCGCGTGCGCGAGCTGATGGCGCTGGACACCGAGGAGCCCGAGCAACTCGAGCAGCTCGAGGCGACGCACAAGGAGAAGGTCGCCGTCAAGCTCAAGGTGATCGAAAAGCTGGCGCGGCGGGTGGAGAGCCTGAACGAAAAGCTGCGCGACAAGAGCCTCGCGACCAAGGAGCGCCAGCGCGCGACGCGCGAGCACGAGTCCACCCGGCAGAACCTGCTCAAGGCCATGTGGGCCCTGAAGATCAACCCCGCCCAGGTCGAGCGCTTCGTGAACCAGCTGCGCACCGCGGCGCAGCGCATTCGGGTTGCCGACGCCGAGGCCCACCAGATCTACGGGCGGTACCGGCTCGACCTCGCCGGCTTCCGCAAGGCGGTGGCCGCGGCGAAGGAGGGCAGCAAGCCGAAGGTCATGGTCGGCAGCCGCCCGCTGACCAAGGAAACCGTGCTCGAGATG
>JANOHV010000060.1:0-5674 GCA_031406795.1 Candidatus Rokuibacteriota bacterium | reverse complement strand
GAGATCGGCCCCTACAACCGGAAGGTAGTTGGTCGGTTTCTGCCCGGTCAGCTCCTGGACGCGCCTGAAGGCCGCGGCCGGACTGCCGTCGCTCGCGCAGGAGCGAAAGAACTCCCGCAGCGAGTCGAGCACCCGGTTCTGGTAGTCCTTGAGAACGATCATGAGACCCGGATCTCGTAGGGCGTCTGGCGGATGATGACCCGCTCCGCCCTGAGGCGCTCGGCGCCGAGAAGGCACCCTGCGCAGTAAATGACCTTCTGCCTGTCGAAGGGCGGCAGCGTCGCGAGCAGGGCGCGGGTCAGGATGTTCCCGCCCGAGCGCGACTTGTCGCCGAGGATACCGTTGTAGAGGAGATAGACGCCGACGCCGCGGCAGACGCCGAGGAAGGGGGAGCCCATTTTGGCTGTCTCCGGCAGCGGTTCGCCGGTCTCCGTGAAGAAGACGTGCCGTGCCAGGTCCGCGAATGAGACGCTCTCGCGGATCTTTCCTGCTTCGTCGAAGAGCGCCTCGCCGAGCTCGCAGAAGCGAAAGCCGCTGCCAAGACCGGCTACCTGCTGTCCCTTGGCATTGGTATACCCTTCGGCGACGCGGCGCACGCGTTCGGCCGTCACCTCGCGGGCGATTTTCGGTTCCATCTCGATGAGGATGAAGCGACGCGGCTTCTTGTCGGGAGCTGCGGCATTGAGCTTCAACACAGCGTGGCCGGTGGTGCCGGAGCCGGCGAAGGAGTCGAGGACGAGGTCGCCGGGGTTCGTGGCAATTTGAAGGACTCGCTCAAGGAGGCGCGTGGGTTTCGGCGTATCAAAGGCAGTCTGGGTGCCGAGAATGCTCTGGATTTCCTTCCGGGATTCGTCGGTATGGCCGACTTCTTCATGGGGCCACCATGTCCATGGGACCAGCCCTGAAACATCTGAGAGGAAGCGAATTTCACGTGGGACGCCGTTTCCATCTTTGCCCCACCAGAGACGTTTGGCATCACGCAGCTTCTCGTATTCTGGTTCGATCATAGACCAGCAGCGGCCTTCCGGCGGTGAATGGCGATTGCCGTTCGGGGCGACGATCTCATACATTTGGTTCGGCCGCCAACCCTGAGCAGTCATCGAGATAGACTGCCAGGGACCTCCCGGATCGTTGTTCGGGTTCTTGTAGTTGAGCAGTTGCTTTTGCTCGAGACCGACTCGATTTCTCGTTGCTTTGAACAACTCCGGGTCCATCGCGTAGAGGAGCAAATATTCGTGGACGTCGCCGATGGCCTCGCGGTTCTCGCGCGAGTAACGCTTCTGCCAGACATTACACGCAATGAACCTTTCGTGACCGAAAATCTCATCCATAAGGACACGAAGCAAGGCGATTTCCGAGTCATCCATCGAGATCCAGATCGAACCGTCTGGCCGGAGAAAGCGCTTGAGCAGCGCCAGCCGTGGATACATCATGCAGAGCCAGCGGTCGTGGCGGTCGAGGGTCTCTCCCTCGTGGCCGACGACCTTCCCGAGCCACTCGCGGATCACCGGACTGCTGACGTTGTCGTTGTAGACCCACCCCTCGTTCCCGGTGTTGTACGGCGGGTCGATGTAGATGCACTTCACCTGCCCGGCGTAGTAGGGGAGCAGCGCCTTGAGCGCGACGAGGTTGTCCCCCTGCACGATGAGGTTCCCCGCGCCGGGCGCTCCGCTGGAGAGCTCCGGGACGTCCTTGAGCAGATGAAACGGCACCTCGCGGTGGTGGTTGACCACCGCCTCCTTCCCGATCCAGCTCAGCGTGGGCATCGAATATCCAGGGCTCGCAAACCGGATCTATGGCTTCACGGTCTTGGAGCCACGCGCTGAAACGGCTTTCTTGATCCTCGGCCGGTACCTGGCCGAGTTTTCGCCGACGACCGGAGCGGCCTTCTTGGTTTCTTCGACGGCCTTGATGATCTGGATCATATCAACGGCAGGCAGAACGTATCTGAAGCCGAGGGGAAAAGCTGCGGTGATCGGCAGGAGCAGACCGCGAAGAGCGCCGTAAAGGATCGTCAATCCGTTGATTCGGATGGCCCGTTCTCTGCTTTGGGGAGTCATGGTTTCCTGGAAAAGAAAATAACCGACAATCGTGGCCTGGACCGAGAGGTGATCCTTGCCTTCCGCCGATCCGATGAGATGACGGAACTCGAGAGTGAGTTTGTATTTCAGTGGGTTGTCGGTCTGATAGGCGACTTGGTAGGTGATCGCCGTGGAAGATTTGGCGTCGGCCGTGTTCTGATCCATCGGCTCCCACTTGATCGAGAGATCAGTGAGGCCGTAGTCTTCAAGCTGCAGCAGGCTCGAGTTCATCGGCAGGGCCCCCCTTCATCGCGGGAGAAAGAATGTGCTGTTTCTGTGCCCAGACGGTACTTATTGAGACGTGCGTTCTTGGTGCCCCAACACGAACATCGAGCCAGCGGACCTCATGCTCCTGTGGGGCGACATGGAGATGGATCTGGCCGTTCAGTGCGCTGGTCAACTTCACCATGGATTCAATCGTGAAATTCGCGTCACCGCGGAAAACCTTTGTGATGTATGCGGGGCTCGTTCCGAGCATACGCGCCAGCGCTGCCTTGTTCAGCTCCCGCTTTTTCATGAGCTGATAGAGGTCAGAAGTGAACTGGAGTATCGCCAGTTCGACGTGGTAGGCGTCTCTGCGGCCGGCATCTTCAATTAATGCTTTGAATGTTTTTCCAACCATGGTCTACAACTCCTCCAGGATCGTGATAGACCTGCGCTTCTTTTCCGCGAAATACCTGGTTCTCAGCGCCTTGGCATAATCCAATTCAGGCCTCGGTGTCTTCTGAGTCTTCTTTATGAATACGCGACAGCAGATAATCATCTTTCCCTCATCGTAGAACCATGAAACTCGAAGCCGGCCCTTCTCGAGCTGGAAGATATCCGGCGCTAACTGGTGGCAAATATCATCCGGGAGGAGCATCGGGCCGCTTCTTGCCACATGCGTGAGAAGGGCAAGGAGTTGGTCGCCGGACTTGCGGAAGTTTGGCGGCAAGTCATGGAGAAAGTCGAGTAAGTCGCAGTCATGTCGCTCTGAGCAGATAGCGAATACCCGCCATCCACCGCCACCTCCCTGTGTGATCGCCCGCAGATACAATATTAACCTATAGGTTCATTTGTCAAGGGTTTACCTTCCATCCAGAAGTTCCGTGTGTCTATCCGATTCAATGTCATGAGAAATGAAAAACCCCGGCGTGTGGGGTAGCGCCAGACACCGGGGGAGTAAAGCCTGACGCTCCCGTGAGAGGTCAAGTGAGGAGAGTATTGTTTCTTCGTTTGGTTTCGTCAAGACCCAGACCCCGTGAGCGGAATTAATCCCCTATTGATCATCCATCACGCCCTTGTCCAGGTGACGCACGCGGTGCGCGCGCTCGGCCGCCCGCGGGTCGTGGGTGACCATCACCACGGTCTTGCCGAAACTGTGCACCAGACTGTCCATCAGGTCGAGGATCTCCGCCGCCGAGACCCGGTCCAGGTCCCCGGTGGGCTCGTCCGCCACGATGACCGTCGGGTCGCTCACGATCGCCCGCGCGATCGCCACCCGCTGCTGCTGCCCCCCGGAGAGCTGGCCGGGGCGGTGGTCCATGCGGTCCGCGAGGCCGACGAGCCGCAGCACGGCCTCGGCGTGCTCGCGCCGCTGCCGCCGCGTGAGGCTGGTCAGGTGCAGCGGCAACTCCACGTTCTCCAGCGCCGAGAGGACCGGGATCAGGTTGTAGAACTGGAAGACGAACCCGACGTGCGCGGAGCGCCAGTACGCCAGTTCGGCGTCGCTCAGGGTCGTGATCTCGACCCCGGCGACCCGGATCGAGCCGGAGTCGGCGCGGGGGATGCCCCCGATGAGATTCATACGCGTGCGCATGCCCGAGCCCGAGGGGCCCATCAGCGCGAGGAATTCCTTGCCGGCGATGTCCAGATCGATTCCCTCGAGCACCGGGATCCGCTGGCCGCCGCGCCGATAGGACTTCGAAAGCTTGCGGATCTCGATCAGAGGCGGGCCGGGCGCGGACTCGACCATCACTCCTCGGCCACCGTGACCCGGGAGCCGTCGCGCAGTTTCGCCGGCGGATCGAGGATCGCCCGCTCGCCGCCGGCGAGTCCCGCGCTGATCTCGACGTATTCGCCGAGCGTCGCGCCGCGCGTGACCGCCACGGCCGCGGCCCGGTCATCCTTGACGACGAACACGGTGGGACTTCCGCCGCGGAGGGTCACGGCCCGCGGACTTACGCCCACGCGGGCGGTTTCCTCCCCGGCGGCGACGGGCCGCTCCAGGAACGCCACCTTTGCGCTCATCTCGGGCAGGATGCGCGGGTCGAGCGCGGCGAAGCGCACTTTGGCCAGGACGGTCCCCTTGGCCCGGTCTGCGGTGGGCACGATCATGTGGACGACGGCCGGGAAGCGCACGTCGGGGATGGAGTCGAGCTGAACTTCGCAAGGCTGGCCGACCCGGACCTTCGGCAGACTCGTCTCGGAGACGTCGGCTTCGACGAGCAGCGAGGCGGGGTCGGCGATGGTGACCACGGCGGCCCGGGCATTCGCCGCGGCCCCGACGGGCGTTACCATGTCGCCGATGTCGGCGTTCTTGGTGAGCACGACGCCGTCGAAGGGGGCGCGGATCTCGGTGTAGCCGGCGTTCACCTCGGCGCTGCGAACGACCGCCTCGGCCGAGGCCACGGCGTGTCCGGACGAGATCACCGCGCTCTCCGCGGCGGCCAGCGAGCCGGCGGCGGCCAGCGCGGCGCTCCGGAAGCCCGCCACGGCGTGCTCGGCCGCGGCGTGCGCGGCAACGGCCCGGCGCCGCCGGATCTCGGCGGCCTCCAGCGCGACCTTCGGGCTCAGCCCCCCGGCGGAGAGTTCCCGCTCGCGCTCGAGGTTCGCCGTGGCGTCGTCGAGTTCCGCCTTCGCCTGCTCGAGGCTGGAGCCGGCGCCCTCAAGCTGCGAGCGGGCGTTGTCGCGCGTTGCCGCCGCCGCGTCCCGCTGGGCGCGGGAGGTCTCGCGGTTTGCCCGGGCGGCCGCCAGCGCGGCCCGCGCCTGCTCGGTCAGCGCCTTGAGGTCGTCGCTCTCGAGCCGGGCGATCACCTGCCCCACCTTGACGAAACTACCCTCCTCCACGCCGAGCCAGACGAGGCGCCCGGTGCCCTTGGAGGCGACGGCGGCCTTGCGCTGGGCGACGACGTAGCCGCTGGCGTTGAGGACGGTGAAGGTCTGCGCGGGGTAGACGCGGCTCACCGTGGCGACGGTGACCCGCGGCACCGGATTCAGGAGGCGGTAGCCGCCGAAACCGAGCGCCAGCAGCACGGCTGCGGCGAGCGCCCAGCGCCCGGGGCGCATCCTGCGTCGCCCCGGCGCCGTCGCCGTGCGGTCGATGGTCAGCTGTGCGAGTTCGTCGTTGGCCATGAATTTCTCCTGCGCAGCCGTGGCGGCGCTGCTGGTGAGGATCGTTCCCCCTCGGTCGTTGCGTGCGTTGTCCGGCGATTGTCGGGTCAGCGCGCGGGCTTGTCAACATGAGTGCACCTGCCCAAATCCGCGCGTAACGCGCGGATCAGGAAAGTCAGGCTTGTCACCTGGTCCGGTTTATCCATGTCGTTGCTCATATCTGATCGCATTGCATGCTTCAAGCGTTGCTTGACCTCTGCCTCGCCGTGCTTCCTGCAATA